>JAAZIZ010000093.1 GCA_012800565.1 Lentisphaerota bacterium | reverse complement strand
TCGCCGGCGATGATCTGGCCGATTGGGAGCTGATGTGCCGTCGCCTGGCCGAAATGCCACCCGCCTGGACGCCGGGCGGCAAATGCGCCTACCACGGCCTGACTTTCGCCTGGCTGATCGGTGAAACCGCCAGGCGAGCCGCCAGACAGGATTTCCGCCAGTCTATCCGTGAAGAACTGCTCCTGCCCCTGCAACTGCAGGACGAGGTCTTCTTCGGCAGCAGCGAAGACAGCGAACGGCGCTTTGTCCCCATTGATTCCTCCGCCATGCCCAACGGCGAATGCTGGTGCCGGGATTTCATCCACAGCCCGGCTATCCGCCGCGGTTTCATCCCCTCTGCCAACGGCCTGGCCAGCGCTCGGGCCCTGGCACGCATCTATGCCTCGCTGTTATGCGAGGTCGACGGGGTGCGGACTCTGACCGCCGAGACTGTGCAGCAGGCAACCCAGCTGTGCCGGGCTGCAGACGACCCCTTCCCGGAAGGAGTAACCTGGGCCAAGTTCGGTCTGGGCTATGTGCTGGGCGGGCCACCCGATAATCTGGGGCAGGTGTTCGGACATGGCGGTGCGGCCGGTGCTTTGGGACTGGTCGATAAGAAAAGCGGCCTGGCGCTGGGGCTGACCAGGAACAAAACCAGTGCCCAGCACCCGTACTATCCCCTGCGGGAGCGCCTGTCTGCAGCCCTGCAGCTGCCGCTGATGCATTGGTAGCAGCTTGATTTTGAAGAGCTCTTGGCGGTTGGTTTCTCTGCATTTAACCGCCAAGAACGCCAAGAGACGGAAGCCCACAACGTCCACAATGTTGTTATGCTTCTGTTTTCTGCAGCCCTTTGCAGGCGCTGTTTTTGGGGGCAGTCCTACCCCGGGTTGCGTCGCACTTCGTGCTCCTCACCACAGGGTTATTTTTGTCTGGTGCTCTGCGCCGCTTTTAATCCCTGGCCGGCTGCCAGGAAATTTTCCATGGAACTGGCAAATACTGGTTCCAATATTAAGTTAAATTTTTGCCGGAACAACCATGATTATTAAACTCATGCTTTCCTTTAGCCATTATCAATGAACAGCACTGTATTCAGAGTATGCCTACTGCTGTGGTGCGGCTGGTTGGTTGCGCTATTGCCTGCTTCGGAACGAGCCGCAGCCCCGTCCGTGACTCGTCCGCAACCGCTGACCCGGCATATCCTGCTGATTCATTCCTCCAATGTCGCCCAGGCGCAGTTCTATCAGACTCTGCCGGCTTTGCTGCAGGTTCTCAGCGCCTCACCGGTGCCGCATATTCTGGAACAGCTCGAACTGGAAGCACAGTGGAAACACTCGCCTGCCTCCTGGGGACAGAAACTGGCACCTTTCTGGCCGGCCCTGGCATCCGGGAAATACAGTGCGGTCGTCACTTTCAATGATCTGGCCTACAACCTGCTGCGGCAGAATCTCGCGCAAATCCATCCTGATACTGCAGTGCTTTTTTCCTCCCTCAGCGAATGGTCTGCAGAGGACTTGCAGCAGCATCCGAACCTGAGCGGGGTAGTCAAGAATATCGCGATCAGAGAAAATATCTTCCTGGCCTTGCAGCTGTTTCCAGACCTCAGGCGCGGGGTGGTCCTGCTTGACCGCAGCCAGACCAGCAACCGCATTCGTCAACAGTTGCAGGAACAGGAACATCAGGTCGGCGGCATCCCGGTCAAAGTGCTGCATCCCGACCAGTTCTCCACTACCGCCATGCTCGAATACATTTCCCGCCTGGACCAGCACTCAGTAGTGGTATTTTATGCCTGGTTCAGCGATAAGAGCAGTCTGGTCCGACAGCAGTCCCAAATATGTGCGAAGATCAGTGCCGCTACTCCGGCACCAGTGCTGGTGCTCTCTGATGTGCTGCTGCAGTATGCGGTGCTGGGAGGCTTTGTCAACAGCGAACAAAAAGCGGCCGCCCGAACCGGGGAGATGCTTTTGGAAGTCCTGGCGGGCCGCCATGCCGGGAACATCCCGGTTGAGACCCAGGACAGCCGCCTGATTCTGAACTGGCCCGAACTGCAATTCCGGGCAGTGCCCAGCGAGCGTATTCCCCCATCGGCCCTGCTGCGCGGCCGCACGGCCGGCAACTGGCCTGAGCGCCAGCAGAGGCTGCTGTCGTTATACCTGAGCTTGGGGCTCCTGCTGCTGCTGTTCGGCGTACACCTCTTCATCGCCTGGTGCCGGCTGCGCCGGCAGCGCAGCGCCATATTGTTCAGCCATCTGCCGCTGCGATTTTTCGTGGTCGATGGCGATGGCAACATCCTGCATTCGGAATTCGGGAATTACCACGGACTGGATAAACGCAAGTATGTCCTGCGCCATCTCACTGATATACAGGATATAGACCAAGAGAAATTCCTGAGCATCATCAGAAACACCCTCAGCAGCGGCCAGCAGACGACCTTGGACTTCCCCTACCGCGGAAGATTGCGCACGGCATTTTTCAGCAAGCTGCCGCCTGGCTTGTATAAGCGGGATGTGGCACTTTGGGTCTCGCAGGATACCACCGAACTGCAGCAGTCCCGCAATTTTGCCCGGGAGACGGCCGAGCGTTTCCTGCAGACCTTGAAATCGATCGGGGACGCGGTGGTGGTGACTGACCTCAAGGGCAATATCACTATGCTGAACAAGGTCGCGGCGAAACTGACCGGCTGGGATGAAGATGAAGCGGTCGGCCAAAGTGTGGACCAGGTGTTCAACATCGTCAACTATCAGACTAACGAACCGGAGGTCTCGCCGGTAACCTTGGTTCTGCAGAGCGGCCAGATTGTCGAACTGGCCGGCTACACCGACTTGATTTCCCGCAACGGACAGCGCTACCATATCGCGGACAGCGCGGCCCCAATCCGCAATGATAACGGCGAAATTACCGGCGTAGTGCTGGTTTTCCGGGACGTGACTGAGCAGTATCGCCAGCGGGATATGTTCAATGCCAGCCTGCAAAGCCTGGAATTCGCGACCCGCCTGGCCAGCATGCAGACTTTCGAGTGCCTGCCCGATGAGGTGCCGACAGGGCCGGACCAGCGCAAATTCTGGGTCATGGATGCCAGCGGCCGGCCGCAGGTTGAGTTGAGCTGGGTTTATGGCGAGGATATCCCGCCACTGTCCCGGGAGTGGCAAAAGCTCCTTAACGGTTCGGTCTCGGTATTGCGGCAGTCTTTCCGCTCAATGACTAACGGCAAACTGCACTACTACAACATCATTGCCTCCTGGCGCCGCTACGGCTCCACCAATGAACGGCGGATTTTCGGGGTTATTCAGGATATCACGGTGCGGGAGGAAAACAAGCAGAAATACCTGGATAATGCTCTGCTTTTCCAAACCATTATGGATGTCCTGCCCTGCTATTTCTTTATCAAAGATGCGGATCATGACTTTCGTTATCTGCAGGCCAACGACACTTTCTGCGATTTTGTGAACTGCCCCAAGGCAGAACTGCTGGGCCAAACTGCTGACGAGTTACGCAGCCAGGGCATTGACCTGGGACGGTTTGCCTGCGATGACCGGGCGGTGGTGGACTCCGGCTGCAAAACTGAGTCCACCGAAAGAGTTTTGCGTTCAGATGGCTCATTCCGCTATATCCGGATGGTGCGCATGCCGTATCGGCGGTATGACGGGGTGCAGCTGCTGATCGGCCTGGGCTTCGATATCACTGAGTTGGAGCAGGCCAAGCTGGAAGAGATGGAAGCCCGGAAAGTGCTGAGCGTGCTGCTGGATACGCTGCCAGCAGGCATCGTGGCCAAGGACGCGGACAACGACTTCCGCTACACCCTCTGCAACCGGTTCTTTGCTGAGATGACCGGCCTGGAAGCGCAGTCCATCCTGGGAATGCAGGATTATGAAATCAATATCTTCGCCGAACAGACTGCGCAACTGCGGAAAGAAGACGCCAGAGTTATGGACAGCGAGCAGCCGGTGCAGCAAATCCTCAAGACCGATTTCCCGGGGCGCGGGCATCAGATTTTCCAGGTCAGCAAGCTGCCGGTGAAAATCCCCGGCGGCAAGAACCTGCTCCTGTCCTCGTTTATGGACATCAGCAGCAATTACAATTTGGAGCAGCAGCAGAAGGCTCTGATCAGCAAGCTGAATAACTTTGTGGAAAGTGAACGGATCATCAACAAGTGCCTGTCTCAGATTGTCCTGGAGACGGATTTCGGCAATAACCTCCGGCAGATTTTCAGTACCATCAGACAGCAGCTGCGCTGCGACCGGATCTGTGTGGGGACCTATAATGCCTCTGGAGCCCAGTTCGAACTGCACGCCGAATGGACCGACCCGGACCTGCAGGAAGTCTGGGAGCAGGATAGTCCGGCTATCATGAGGCTCTATGCCGGGATGCAGGATACTTTCCAGCAGGATCGGCTGCTGCTTATTTCCGATCTCCAGAAATGCGAATACTCCGCGCAACTGCAGGGTTGCCGGGTGCAGTCGATGATTGCTGCGCCAATCAGCGTGGAAGGCGTGTTCTGGGGAGTGCTTTCGTTCTTTTTCATCCGCGAACAGCGCCTGTTCTCGGAAATTGATATGAGCATCATCCGTTCCACCAGCAAGATTGTAGCTCTGGCGCAGATGCAGAAACAGCAGCTGGCGGCAATTCAGAGCGCGGACCAGGAAAAACGCCTGATCCTGAACAATATCCAGATCCCTATCTGGCTCTATGATGCCAACGGCGAACTGCTGCGGGTAAATTCAGCGGTCTGCCGCCACTTCGGCATCACCGAGGCCATGGCCCTGGAACTGGGCGAGGACGTGCTGTTCGGAGGGATGCTCGCGCCCCGCGACCGCCCCTTGGCCGCAGTCCTGCATTCCGGCACTGCAGCCATCTGCGAAGTCGCCGTAAATCATTTTGAATTCCTGGTGACTGCAGAGCCCATCGTCGGTGCCGATGGTAAAGTCATCAACATCATTGAGACAGCGATCAATATCACTGATATCAATGAAGGCAAGCGCCAGCAGGAGCTTGCCATGAAGGCGGCCCAAGAGGCTGATCTGGCCAAGACTTTCTTCCTGGCTACCATGAGCCACGAAATCCGCACACCGCTCAATGTAGTCATCGGCTTCAGTGAGCTGCTCCAACGCGAGCGCCTCACCAGCTCCGAACAGCAGGAGTACCTGCAGGCCATCCATTGTGCCGGCAACGCACTGCTGCAGCTGATCAATGATATCCTGGACCTGTCGAAAATTGAGGCCGGACAGATGCCGATCGTCCTCGAAAAAGCCGATTTTGTAGTCGTCTGCCAGGAAGTATCCGGTGTTTTTCGCCACTTGGCGGAAGATAAGAATCTGAGTTTGGAGATTGCAATTGAGGATATGCCGCTGCTTTTCATCGACCAGCTGCGGATACGTCAGGTACTGTTTAATTTATTGGGCAATGCGGTCAAGTTCACTGACCGGGGTGGGGTCAAAATCAGTGCTGTTTTCCACCGTGGTGAGGATGGTTTGGGTGAACTGGAATTCAGCGTCAGTGACAGTGGCAGAGGCATTTCCGAGCAAGACCAGAAGAATATTTTCAGGCCATTTGTCCAACTCCATGCCACTCGCGGCACTTGCGCAGCCAACAACGGCACCGGCCTGGGGCTGTCCATTTCGCATCAGCTGGTGGAAAAAATGGGCGGTGTACTGACTTTACACAGTGTTCTGGGGCAAGGCAGCTGTTTTTCCGTGCATATTCCGGAAGTGGTGTTTACTGAGCGCCAGGAACAGTCGGACAAAGAATGTCAATGTCTTACGAAGCAGGATTCTAAGCTGCCCATGCGAAGGCCTCTGTCGCTGCTGATAGTCGATGATGTACCGGTCAATTTGAAAGTCCTGGCAGCAGTTCTGAAAAATTGCGGTGCTACGGTCAGCATGGCCGATTCCGGTGCTGCCGCTCTGGCTCTGCTGCGCGAGAATCATTCCTTTGACATGGTGCTCACCGATATGTGGATGCCGGAAATGAACGGCGAACAGCTATGTCTGGCCATCAAGGAATTGCCCGGGCGCAAAGACCTGCCGGTGGTCGCGGTCACCGCCGATGTTGAGAACCATGACAATTTCTCCATGGAAAAATTCTTCGGCGTAATCCTTAAGCCGGTCACTTGCGAAAAAATCCATAAAGTTCTCAATTCTCTGCCGGGCCGGTGAGTGCGCCGGGCGCTGTCAGGGCCGCAGCCGCCGGCAGATTTCCCGATTGCGCTGATAGATTTCCTCCTCGTCCTCGCGGTGGCCGTGCTGCAACAATATTTGTCCATCGCAGATGACTGTATCGACCACGCTGCTGTCAGCGGCATAAACAAGATTCGAGAGCAGGCTGTAATCACCGATCATGGCCGGGTGATTCAATTTGACCAGGACGGCGTCCGCAAGCATACCCGGCGCAATCTTGCCGCCGGCAAACCCAAAGACTTCGCAGCCGCCTTGAGTGGCGCAGACATGCACTGCGCAATCTTTGCCGGCAGTCGGCTGCCGGCTCTGGACTTTAGCAGACAGAGCCGCGCATTTCATTTCATCGAACATGGAGAGATTGTTGTTGGAAGCACAGCCATCGGTGCCAAGGCCAATCCGGCAGCCGGCGGCCAGAGCATCCTGAAAGCGGAACAGGCCGCTGCACAATTTTTGATTGGAAACAGGGTTGTGGGCGATCACCGCCCGCCGTTCGCTGATGATGCTGATATCCTGATCGCTCAGGTGGGTGCAATGGGCCAGTACCGTTTGGGGACCCAGAACCCCGAGTTTGTCCAGGTAGGCGATGGGGCTTAAGCCGTGTTGAGCCTGGCAATCGGACACTTCCTGGAGAGTCTCCGCAGCATGGATATGCAGCACCGCCTTATCCTCGGCCGCCTGCGCCGCAATCTCCCGCAAGGTATTTTCGCTGACAGTATAGATTGCGTGGGGGGCATGCGTCAGCCGGATGCGACTGCTGATATTGGCCGCGCGTTCGCGCAGTTCTGCATTTGCCCGGACATTGCTTTCCAGCACACCGCCGCCAGGTACGCAAATATACATATATCCCAGCGCAGCCCGGATGCCCATTTCCTCAAACGCCTCCAGACTGGCGGTAGCGTGCCAGTACATATCATTGACGAAAACGGTGCCACTCTTGAGCATTTCCAGCACGGCCAGTCTGGTGCCCCAGTACACATCCTCGGCAGTCAGCTTGGCCTCAGCCGGCCAGATATACTCCTGCAGCCAGGTGAACAGCTCCATATCATCGGCATAGCCGCGCAGGAGAGTCATGGCGGCATGGCAGTGCATATTATAGAAAGGCAGGGTCAGAGCCAGTTCACCTCGGCCGTTGATGATCTGAGCCCCGGCAGGAGCAGTCAAGTTCGGGGCGATGGCCGCGAAGCGGTTGCCCTGAATCAGAACATCGCATGGTTTTTGCTCCAGAATTACATTCTGCAGTAGTATGGCTCCCATAATGGCACCTCCAGTAAGCAGTGAAACGCAGTTGCGGTAGAAAAAGAAAAAATTGTTAATGGGCGAAGTCCACACCTGCGCCGGGATAAAATCTGTCTTGGAAAAGCGGACCGTAGGTTGTGACTGTCTCGGCGAATTTCACCAGATTAGACTTTGTGAGTTTGTCCCAGGCCATGCTGAGCGCCCCGCAATATCTGCTGCTTCTTTCCGTGCTTTCCGTGGACAAAAAATGAGATATTAATGTACAGCCTCAAACTGTGTCGTGCCTCCCATAAAATTTTTTTCGTGCCCCCTGATGCATTGGTATGTCTTGCCGCGCTTGGCCCAGAACGTTAGCTGGCGGGGATACCAGCGATGATTATAAGCTTGGCGTTCTTGGCGGTTGGTTTCCTCTTCATTGAACCGCAAGGATGCATTGCCGCCCCATGCCTGAGACAGGCAGACAGGCCGCAAATCAGCGTTATATTATAGGATACACCAAATCCGCTTTGGCAGTCCTGCCAGCATTACCTCCACCCAACAGCAAAAGAGAACACCTATGCACGAGAACGAGGCCCTGAATTATCACCGCCTGCCGGTCCCCGGCAAACTGCATGTCGTAGCCAGCAAACCGTGTGCGACTCAGCATGATCTGTCGCTGGCCTACACGCCTGGAGTAGCCAAGCCCTGCCTGGAAATCCAAAGCCAGCCTGCCACCGTCTATGACTACACTGGCAAAGGCAATACCGTTGCGGTAGTCAGCGACGGCACTGCGGTGCTCGGGCTAGGGAATATCGGCCCGGCCGCAGGTCTGCCGGTCATGGAGGGCAAATGCGTGCTCTTCAAGCGCTTCGCAGATATCGACGCCGTACCGCTCTGCGTGCAGAACGTCTTCACCGCCGACGGCAAGACCGACGCCGACAAACTCATTGAGATTACTGCCGCGCTGGAACCGACTTTCGGCGGCATCAACCTGGAAGACATCGCCGCCCCGGCCTGCTTCAAGGTCGAGACCGTCCTGAAGCAGCAGATGGGCATCCCGGTCTTCCATGATGACCAGCACGGTACTGCCATCATTTCCCTGGCCGCGCTGCTCAATGCAGTCAAGTTGAACGGCAAGAAACTCTCGGAATTGCAAGTGGTGGTCAATGGCGCCGGAGCGGCCGGACTGGCCTGCGCCAATTTTTACATCCTGGCCGGTGTGAAGCGGGAGAATGTGGTGGTCTGTGACAGCAAGGGCGTAGTCAACAAGCAGAATGCCAGCAACGCCGCCAAGCTGGCCCTGGCCACCGATCGCGACTGCCGCACCTTGGCAGAGGCGATGCGCGGCGCCGATGTATTCCTGGGCTGCTCCACCGGGAATTGTGTGACCCCGGAAATGATCGCTTCCATGAACCGTGACGCCATTGTCTTTGCCATGGCCAACCCGATACCGGAAATCATGCCTGATCTCGCCCTCCAGGCCGGGGCCTTGGTAGTCGGCACCGGACGCACGGATTTCCCCAACCAGATCAATAATGTGCTGGGATTCCCGGGGATTTTCCGCGGTGCCCTCGACGTCCGGGCGCGTGACATCACCGACGCCATGAAACTGGCGGCTTCCAGCGCTCTGGCGGAGATTGCCTGCCAGGAAGTCCCGGCTGACTGCCTGAAAACCCTGCAGAATGCTTATCCGGCTGATGCTGCGGCTGGAATGTTCGCCGGCAAAAGTCCGCTCAAACCCAGCTATGTGATTCCCAAGCCTTTCGATGCCCGGGTGGTTCCGCGGGTTGCCCGCAGGGTTGCGGAAGCAGCCATCCGCACCGGCGTGGCTCAGCACCAGATCAGCGACTGGGATCAGTATGAAAGCTCGGTCAGCCAGCGGATCAGCAAGCAACATTCCTGCTGCTGAGTTGCCGCCGCCGGCCGGGGCACCGGTCTCCGGGTTATGCCGAATTTCCCTATCATCCACCCCCCCGAAAAACCTGCCTGGCTACAGGACTGGTTGTCACCGCAGGACTTCCGGGCCCGCTTCACCAGGGGCGTCATCAATGCCGCCTGTGACTTCCTGTTGAAACCCGGCACTGCCCCCATCCTGCATTGGCTTCCCGACGGCTTCCGGGCCCAGATCGGCACAGCTTGTGCGACTTGGCGCTGCCGGGCAGGAAGTTGGCAGACAAGCTGTTCCTGCAACTATCCCGACCAGCACTGCCTGCACGCTTATGGAGCCGGCTTCCTGCTGAACGAAGTCTGCCGCCGGAAAAACTGGTCCCTGGCCGGCGAGGCGGCAGGCAAGCCTCCGCTGCAGCAGGTGCCCTCTGCCCCGGAACCAACCTTGCGCCAGGGCTTCCTGCCCAACCTTTTCAGTGAGCAGCCGGCGGGACAACCCCGCACAGCCCGGAAATGCATCCTGGAAGTGGAAGCCGATCTGCAGCACCAGGCCGGACGAGTCGGCATCCGTTTTTATTGCCGGGAGAATGATTTGCGCCGGCTGTTGAAACTGGGGACAGTGCTAGGCTATATCCGTGACTTAAGCGATCCGCAGCGCTGCGATTTCCGCTGCTGGCCTGAGCAGGACCGGCTTTTTATGCGCTTCGTGCTGCCCTTTATCAAACAGGGATTCCCGCGCAATAATGACTTCACCATGCTCAACATTGCCGCCGAGGAATTTCAGGCCTGGCGGGAGAAATGGCGGGTTGCGCCTGAACGCTTCCTGAGCCGCGCAACCCAGGAGGTGATCCTGCCGCCGGGGCTGGGCACACCGGTCCGCCAGCATGTCGAGCTGAAAGAAGACGGTGACTTCATTATCGTTACCGTGCTGTTTACTTTCCCCAACGGAGAACAACGCCAACCCCGGCAGATTTTCCGCAGCCTGGGAAATGACCCCAACTGCCCTATCAACCGCCGGGAACTGCTGCAATTCCGCCCCCCGATACCATGGCCGGTGCTGAGCCGAAACTTTGAGCGCGGTCCGCAACGCATTCCTCGTCGCCAGGCCGGGCCGCGCCTCCGGGAACTGTTGGCTGGCCGTCTTGATTTGATTGCCGCAGGGCCGTGTGTAATCCGGCACGAGCAGCAATCCGAGCGGGCGGAGCTGTTTATCAGCCAGCGCCCGGGAGCATTTCTGCTGTCCTGCCTGGTTGACGGTAAACCGGTGCCGGTAAATGAAACACCGGCGCCTAAAAGCAGCATCAGCGAACAAGAGGGAAAATTTCTGGTCCACATCTACGACTGCGCTGCGCTCTGCCGTCCGATTCAGCAAGCTCTGACGGAATTTGTCCAAAGCCGCCGGGGCAGCCTTGAGGGGCACCAGGCAGTCATTCCTGACAACCGCCAGAATGCCTTGGCGTTGCAGGATTTCTGGCAGTCTCTGCCTCCCGGCCTGAACAAAAACTGCCTGCCCACCTTGAGCAGCCTGCTGAAACAACAGCCGGAAGAACTCTCGGCGACTTTCCACGGCCGGGAACGGCAGAATTTTGTCGAAGTATCCTGTACCTTGCAGGCTGCCGGGCAGACTTTCACGGCCGCAGACCTGAAGAGTGCCCTTGCCGGCGGCGGGAGGCTGCTGCGCAGTCAAAGCGGCTGGCTGAGCCTTGATCCGGAAAAAGCGCAGCAGATTCTCGCGCAGCTGGAGTCGGCAGGGTATGACGACCACCCCCGGCTACTGCTCCGGCGAGAAGCCGGTCAACGGCTGACGCAGCTCACCCGCCAGGACGGCTTCGCAGTAGATGACGCTACGCGCTCCTATCTTGATTGCCTGCGCCGCGAGCCCATCCCGGACATCCCTCCCCTGCCCCCGGAACTGACCGGCATCCTTCGCCCCTATCAGGCGACCGGTTATACCTTCCTGGCTGACCGCTGCCTCAACGGTGCCGGCTGCATCCTGGCGGACGATATGGGCCTGGGCAAAACCTTGCAGGTGCTGGCCCTGCTCTCAGTCTGGAAGCAACGCGAGGGCAAAGACTTCTCGGCGCTGGTAATCTGTCCGGCCTCGGTAATGCACGTCTGGAGCGCCCAGGCGGCCAAGTTCTGTCCCAGCCTATCGGTGCTGGTCTGGGCCGGCGGGCGAGAAGAGCGACGCCAGGCGTTTACCGAGGCCAGCTGCGATTTGCTGGTCACGCATTATGGCATGGCCCGTATTGAGGCGGAATTGCTGCGCCGCCGGAGATTCACTTTCGTCATCCTTGATGAAGCTCAAGCCATCAAGAATCCCGATGCTCTGGTCACTCGGGCAGTAAAAAGCCTGTCGTGCCGGCACCGGATCGCGATCACCGGCACGCCCCTGGAGAACAAACTGCTCGACCTCTGGTCGATTATGGATTTCCTGAATCCAAAGCTGCTGGGACCGAAAGAATCCTACCTGGTGCCGGACTGTATTTCGCCGTCTGAACTTCGTTCCCGGCTGTCGTTATTGCTGTTGCGGCGCAGCAAGAAGCTGGTCGCGCCTGAGCTGCCGCCCCGAATAGTGGAAGTGCTGCCGGTGGAATTAGAAGATGCGCAGCGTGATTTCTATAACCGGACTCTGGTGGAGACCAGGCAGAGAATCAAGGCTGGCGGGGCGATGGAAATCTTGTCCGGGCTGACCCGGCTGCGGCAGGTCTGCTGCGACCCGGAGCTGTTCCTGAAGCGCCCGCACGATTACGGCAGTGCCAAGCTGGCGCTGCTGTTGGAAAAACTCTCCGAGGTGCTGGACAATGGCCATTCCGTTCTGGTCTTCAGCCAGTTTACCCAGATGCTGGCGATTATTGCCCGGGAACTGACCGCCCTCGGGCTACCGTTCCGCAGTATCACCGGCGAGACGCCGCTGGCCCAGCGCAGCACCATCGTTGAGGAATTCAGCGCAGATGACCAGCCCGGAATCCTGCTGCTAAGCCTGAAAGCCGCCGGCACTGGCCTGACCTTGACCAAAGCCGATTACGTCTTCCTGTGCGACCCCTGGTGGAATCCTGCAGTGGAAAACCAGGCCATAGACCGCACCCACCGCCTGGGACAGGACAAGACGGTACTGACCTACCGGATGGTGGTCCGGGACAGTATCGAAGAACGGGTCCTCCGACTGATCCAGGAAAAGCAGGAGCTTTTCAATGCCGTGATGGGCGAGGACAGCGATGAGGCAGTCTCCAGCCGCCTGACCCGCGAAGACCTGCTGTCATTGCTGCAATAACCCCAAACGGCAGCGAACGTCCACCCCGTCCACCCCGTCCACTCCGCCCACCCCGTCCATTCCGTCCACAACGTCCACCACGTCCACTCCGTCCACAACATCCATAATTTTCCCAGGAGCACAGCATTATGTCTACTGATTTTGCCGCGAGGATTCTGCAGCTGCGGACACTTATTCGTCATCATGACTACCTTTATTATCAAGAAGCCAAACCGGAGATTTCCGACCAGGAATACGATGCGCTCTATGCAGAATTGTACCGCCTGGAGGAGGCGCATCCCGAGCTGATCACTGCCGACTCGCCCACCCGGCGCGTCTCCGGTGCGCCGCTCAGTGCATTTGTGACCCGCAAACACAGCCTTCCGATGCTCAGCCTGGACAACACCTACAATGCGGCGGACCTGCAGCGCTTTCACGAATACGTCAGCCGGGGGCTGGGCAGTCAGAATGTGTGTTATTCCATTGAGCCCAAGGTTGATGGCGTAAGCATCAGCGTCCGCTACGAGAATGGTGTGTTTGCCTGTGCCCTGACCCGCGGCAACGGCAAAGAAGGCGATGACGTCAGTGAAAATGTGAAGACCATCCCGAGCCTCCCGCTGGTGCTGCTGGGCGAGCATCCTCCGGCGGTCTTTGAAGCCCGGGGCGAGGTTTTTATGAGCAGCCAAGGCTTTGCCAGCCTTAATGCCCGCCGCCTGGCAGCCGGTGAAGATGAATTCGCCAACCCGCGCAACGCCACCGCCGGCACCTTGAAACAACTCGATCCGCGCGTGGTGGCCCAGCGCCCGCTGGACATCGTGTTCTATGCCCAGGGTGAGATCGATGGCCTGGAGATAACCAGTCAGGCAGAGCTGCTGCAGAAGTTTAAAGACTACGGCTTGAAAACCCAGAAATGGCTGCGCTTTGCCAACGATTTCTCCGGCATCCTGGCCGCGGTTGACGAGCTGAAGAACTGCAAATCACAATTCCCGTACGATATCGACGGTGCGGTTATCAAGGTCGATGACTTTGCGCAACGGGAAATTCTCGGTATGACCGCCAAAGCCCCGAGCTGGGCCAAGGCCTTCAAATATGAGCCTGAGCGCTGCGAGACGCTCCTGAAAGACATCACCGTCCAGGTCGGGCGCACCGGTGTGCTGACCCCGGTAGCGGAACTGGAACCGGTATTGCTGGCCGGCTCCACCATCAGCCGGGCTACCTTGCATAATGCTGACGAAATCAGCCGCAAAGACATCCGCATCGGTGATACCGTGCGGATCGAAAAGGCCGGCGAGGTAATTCCGGCGGTGGTGGAAGTGGTCCCCGGCAAGCGTCCGGCCGGAAGTCAGCCTTTTGATTTTGTCGCTCACCTTGACCAGCGCTGCCCTTCCTGCGGCAGCGAAATAGTGCGCGATCCGCAGTTTGTGGCCTGGCGTTGCCCGAATCTGCAATGCCCGGCCCAGAATGTCCGGCGCCTGGAATATTTTGCCGCCCGCAACGCCCTGGACCTGCAGTCGCTGGGCGGGGTCGTAGCTGCGGCCCTGGTCGAGCGCGGGCTGGTCAGCGAGCCGCTGGACTTGTTTGCTCTGACCCTGGAACAACTCGGAACTCTGAATCTGGGCAGCGATGACCAGCCACGCCTGTTCGGGCACAAAAATGCCGCTAAGCTGCTGGCTGCCCTGGAGCGCACCCGCACCCTGCCCCTGGCGAATTGGCTGCAGGCCATGGGCATCCCGGAGGTCGGAGCGGCTACCGCTTTCCACCTGGGACGCACCCACCGCAATCTGGCCGAGCTGGCCAAGTCGCCAAAATTACTGGCTCTGTGCGAAATAATGTCCGGGCAGGACTCCGGCCTGCCAGCTGACCGCCTGGAAGAACTGGCGGCGCTGCTGCTGCCCCTGGAACTGATTAAGAGCACCAGCCGCAAAAACGGCCCGCCGGCTTATGTCACTACCAGCATCGGCCCCAAGACCGCCCAGGCAGTGCTGGATTTTTTTGCGGCTGACGCCGGTCAGTACTGGCTGCGTCGCTTGGCTGCTCTCGGCATTGATCCGGCAGGAGGAACAGCCGCGGGCGAGGCCTCACCTGCCTCCGGTGCCACAGGCAATCTTGCCGGGCAGACCTTTGTGCTCACCGGCACTTTGCAAAGCATGGACCGCGAGACTGCCGCGGCCCGGATTCGTGCCTTGGGCGGCAATGTCGCCAGTGCGGTCAGCCGCAATACCACCTATCTGGTAGCCGGAGAAAACACCGGCGCCCGCAAAACTGAGAAAGCGCAGGAACTCGGAATCAAGGTCATCAACGAAGCAGAATTTCTGGCCTTGCTGATGTAATCCTCACTGCAGGAGGATGGTTTTCTGAGCCAAGGTGCCACTGGCGGCGTCCTTGACCTGAATCTGCCATTGCCCGGCCCGGTATTCCAGCGACTCTGCCCCGTCCGGACGGCGGACGGTCAGCAGCAGGACATTATGCGCGGGCGTGGCATCGCTCTGTACTGCAGCCGTGATTTTGACTATTTCACCCTTGCCGGCGCTGGCGGGCGCGGTCAGAGCGTGTCCGGTGACTTTGTATGGCAGCAGCGCCAGCATCACAGCGTCGCCCGGTACCAGGCTGATCCGGTATTTATTGGTATGCCCCAGATATTCCCCTTTGCGGACATCGTAAAGGTGTTTCCTTTCGCGCCGGACTTGAATTTTGCCAAATTTGGCATACATTTTAGGGTGAGTTTTTTTTGTTTGCATAAGCATCTGAGATTTATAGATTTCAAGGGGGATAATTGCATGGCATCATCGGTATTACATGACTTATTATTGACTGCAGTTGAGAACAATGCCTCGGACTTACATATTCGTGAAGGAAAGACTGTTCTGTTGCGTATTGACAGCGGTCTGGTTGAAGCGGATTTCACTACTGACACAGAATTTATCGACCAATGCCTGGAGCAGATTGTGCCGCCCGGGCATATTGACAAATTCCTGGCAACCGGCGATTTGGATTTTGCCTGGGAGGAAGAGGATGTCGGCCGTTTCCGGGTGAATCTGCACAAGCAGCGCGGCCTTCGGGCCATGACTTTGCGCTATGTTAAAAGCAAGGCTCCGACAGTCGAGGAAGTGAATCTTCCTCCAGTACTCAAGAAGATTGCCGAGTCCCGGGCCGGGGTGATCTTCATCTCTGGAACTACCGGCAGCGGTAAATCCACCACCATGGCTGCGATGCTGGACCATATCAACTCGACTATGCGGCGCCATATTATCACCATTGAAGACCCGATAGAATATACTTTCAACGATAAAAAATCGTTTTTTGAGCAGCGGGAGGTCGGTCTGGATGCGGAGTCTTTCGATTCGGCCCTGATTCACGCTCTGCGCCAGGACCCAGACATCATCGTGATCGGTGAGATGCGCAACCGCAAGACGTTCGAAACTGCCATGGCAGCAGCCGAGACCGGTCACCTGGTGATTTCGACCCTGCATACCAAAGACGCTCCGCAGAGCATAACCCGAATTCTCGATATGTTCCCGATGGAAGAACGCGATGCGGTGCGCAAAACCATCGCCGGCATCTTGCAGGCCGTCATCTGCCAGCGCCTGGCACCTCGAGCCATCGGCAAAGGCGTCGTCCCGGTCAATGAAATCCTGATCAACACCCCGATTGTGCGCAAACTGATTTTCGATGGCCATCTGGACAAGCTGAGCCAGGCTATTGAGAACGGCGCTGAGGACAACATGATGAGCTTCAACACCTGCCTGCTGAACCTGGTGAACGAAGGCACAATTTCCGAAGAGACCGCACTGTCCTTGTCCGACAACCCGCAAGGCCTGAAGATGAACCTGAAAGGCATCTTCCTGAGCAGCGGCGGCATTATCCAATAAAAGGCATTTCAGCAGTTGTGGACGGGGTGGACAGGGGTGGACATTGTGACGCTTTGAGCCCTGGAAAACTGAAGCATCACTCCGTCCCTTGGCGTCCTTGGCGGTTAGTCTTCTTCCCTTGGCGTTCCTGGCGTCCTTGGCGGTTAGTCTTCTTTCCTTGGCGTCCTTGGCGTCCTTGGCGGTTAGTCTTCTTTCCTTGGCGTTCCTGGCGTCCTTGGCGGTTGGTTCCTCTTTATTGAACCCTCAAAAACCAAGGCACCTCGCAGAGGTGCCACTGCAGTAAACATGCCCCCCCACTCCATTCCATCAGCTATAACCGTCGATGAGGAACAGCGCCGGCGCCAGATCAGGCTCTGGCTGCAGCAGCTGGAAAGGCAATCGCGTCCCCTGGGCGCAAGCCGGCAGCGTTCTGCCACCGCCCGCAGCAGCCGACGGCGACTGCTGCTGTTCTTCAGCGCCGGCACCATCCTGGTAGTGCTGAGCATGTTGCAGGAATTCTTCTTCTAAGGCCGGTCTTATGCAGCTATCAGCCTTAAAAAAACTGGTATATTGTCATTCCACCCCGGGCGCTGAAAGCGAGGTCTTCGCGCTGCTGACCGAGCAATGGCAGGCAGCCGGCTGGAATACCCGGTATTTGGGACGCTACGCGGTATTGGCAGAGCGGCCGATGTTGCGCCGCCACGCTCCGACCATCCTGGTCTGTGCCCATGCGGACTCCCCCGGATACATTATCAGCAGCATCGCTGACGGCATCGGCACGGCGGTGCCTTTGGGGGCGCCGGTTTGCAAGCGTCCGAACCAGAAAGTCAACGCCCTGAGCAGCAGCGGCAAGACCGTGGTCAGCATTTCTGATACCGGTCAGGGCGAGGTGACCTTTCCAACCGTGCCAGGGCTGCAGCGCGGCGACCGCCTGGCTTTCAGACCCTCCTGGCGCCACAGCGCAGACGGACGAGTGCAGGCTCCATTCCTGGACAACCGGGCAGGCTGCTTCCTGCTGACCCAACTGGCTCAGGTTTTGCCACCGGCATTGCCGGCGAACATCGTGCTGGCGGCCACCGGCGGTGAAGAATTCACCGGCTTCGGTGCCAACGTGCTGGCCCGGGCAGTCCCAGCCGGTCTGGTGCTTTGCCTCGACGCCACCTACAGCACTAAAGAACAGGGTATCTGCCTGGGCGGCGGCCCGGTCCTGACTTTGAGCGACCGCTCGGTGCTGATCAGTCCGGCAGTGCATCAGTGCCTGGCTGAATTATGCCGCAGCTGGAAACTGCCGCTGCAGGTGGAAGTTTACAACTACAGCGGCACCGATGCCCGCGCTTTCCCCCTGGCCGGCAATCCGGCCCTGGTGCTGCCGCTGCTGATACCCTCGGAAGGGAATCATTCGCCCAAAGAGACTATCGACTGCGCTGACCTGAGCGCTTGCCTGGAATTGCTGACCCGCCTCTGCAGCGACTCCGAGGCGCAGGCAGCGCTCCTCGCCGAACCCTCTGCTTCAGGAGGGCCTCGACCTTAATGAGCCGGCCTGCTTCCAGTTCCCAGCCCAGCGAGACGCAGTTCCTGGCTCTGCGCAAGACTGCGCACCTGGGACAGAATCTGATTGTTTCCGGTCTCTCGCCACAGCATGGACAGCTGTCTTTCTTTATCCGCGGGCAGCATGGCGCACGTGGAAAATTTCAGTATTTCGACATATTCCGACTGTTGCAGGTACAGTTCCGGCGCAGTTCCGGTGACTTGTGCTACTGCGACAGCGCCGACGTCAGCCACGACTTTACAGCCATTGCCCAATCTTATCCCGAATATCAGGCTGGCTGCTGGCTGGCCCAGTTCGCCCTGAACAACTGCCTGCCGGGGCTGGAAATACCGCGCTTCTTCGCAGCGCTGGTCATCGCTCTGCAACGCCTGTCCGAGCGCCGGCAGTTGCGCGAAGGTGTATTGACCGGTGTGGCGCTGGTATATCTGGACGAAGGAGGCTGGTTAAACGACCGGCCGCTGTCGCTGCAGGAGCGCGCACAATGCCGCTTGCTGCTACAGATGGCGGCCGGCGGCGACATGCCGGCGCTGGACCCGGAGAACTGGCAGGCACTGTGGGAATGGTCTTATTTTCAGTTGGCGCTGTGTGACTGCCGGCTGCCACCCTGGGATGGCTTTTCTGCCCAGCCCGAGAATTCCTGAATTATGCAAAATCGGCCTCAAGACAGCAAGGCATTTCGCCGCTTGTGCCGCACTGCGGCGCAAGCCTGCCATAAGTTTCAGATGCTTGCACCGGGAGACCGTCTGCTGGTCGGCATCAGCGGCGGCGAAGACAGCCTGCTGCTGATGCATATCTTGGCTCAGCTGCAGCGCCGGGCGCCTTTCCCGTTTGAACTCATACCCGCCAATATCGATATGGCTTTTGCGACTTTTGCAGTCGAACGGCTGCAGGAATATTGCTGCTCGCAGGGCTGGGAGCTACGGGTGCTGCGTCTCTCCGGCAGTGACATCCTGGACAGGAAAGGCGCAGGTGACAAACCATGTCCTCTTTGTTCAAGATTGCGGCGGGGGCAGCTGCATCAGCTGGCGGATGAACTGAACTGCAATAAAATTGTGCTGGGGCAGCATCTGGATGACCTCTGCGTGAGCTTTCTTATGGCGTTGTTCCGCGGTGGAGGTCTGAAGACCATGGGGCCGAATGTAGCCGCCGACAGCGGCAGCAAGCGTCTGATCCGCCCGCTCTGCCTGATCCGCAAGGCTGAAATACAGGAAACGGCCGAACTTTTCAATTTCCCGGCCATCAAGTCCTGCCCTTACGAGGCGCAACTGCAGGAGCATGGCGATCGATATTATCTGGAGCAACTGCTGGAACAGCTGAACTGCAAGTTCAAGGATGTACGCAGCGCAATGCTGCATTCCATGGGCGACATCCGCACCGGGCATTTGCTCGACCTGCGCTTCCTCAATACCGAGTCCGATCCCGACCAGGGAAAATTCTAACCGCTCCGCCGACCAGTGTCTTCACCTGCAGTCATTGAGCTGCAGCTGGGCAGCAGCAGCGGCACGCACCTGCCGCAGATCGCGGAAGGGGAATTCGCTGCCCCAGCACAGGGGCAACGAGCCCGGCTGCAGGCAATGGTCGGCTACTGCGCCATCCGAGTCGCTGAGATGAGTCAGGGTCATAGCGCAGTTCAGATGCGGGGGGACCTGGAAAGTCGGGCTCAGACGGGTGCCCTGCAGGATATAGCGGTTTGCAGGCGCAGCGGCCAAGAAGTTTTGCAGTTCTTCGGCGCTGCAGTCCCGAGTGCGCAGGGTGGCCTGGCGGAAGCGTACGTCATCAAAGCCGAAGTTAATATATACCGGCCTGCCGGCAGCAGCGCAGCGCTGGAAGACAAACTGGTAGCGCGAATCATCAAGGCGCCAGCAATGCCGTACCGGCGAAAGCCAGACTCCGGCGTATCCTCCGCTCAGGGCCTCCTCCAGCACGGCCTGGCAATTATGCGCGTGCGGGTTGATTACTGCCAGAGGATGGACTGTCTTGCCGGCGGCGCACTCCTGCCGGAACTGCTGGTTTAGCTCCAGCAGGTCGGTGCTGAAAATGCCGTTCAGGTCTGCAGCGTAAGCCGCCTTGATGCCATTCTCAGCAAGCATTTTGGCCAATCCTGCCGGTCGCACCTCCGGATGCGCCAGATTAAACGGGTAGCGCCCGCAAAAACAATAATGGTCCTCGTCTGCGCCGGGCGGCAGGGGAAGCGGGTTGCCGGGCATGGGCGCCTCCCAAGGCTGTGGTTCAGGCAGGCCATACAGCCTGGCCGTATTGCGCCAGAAAATCAGTTCGCGCTGTTCGGCACTGATATCGGCCAGCGATACTTTCTGGATTTGGGACAGATAGCTGCGGCCGCGGGCATCCGAACCATAGAGGATTTTCTCTGCCGGGAATTCCTGCAGGACGCTCTCCAGCATGCCATCCTCCGGATATCCGCCGCAGAGGTCAAAAAAGACATTCTCCCCGCAATATTTGTACATACCGAGCGATTCTCTCCAATTGCCCCCGAGATGACCGGCGATCATCCGGCAATCCGGATACTGACGCGACAGCCAAGCCAGCTCCGCAATATCGATTTCACCGGGATAGTTCTCGTCGGTGCGGTTATAGACATGGAACAGCACCGGCTTGCGGGCAGCCACAGCGGCCTCCAGCACCGCGCCAGTCTCCTCCAAACCACCTTGTTCATTCTTCAAGGCGATCCAGAGTTTGATTCCGATCGCGCCCTGGGACAATCCGCGGGCGAGTTCCTCCCGCCAATTGGGCAGCTGGGGATTCAGGTACACCTGATAATAAATCCGGCCGGGGTTTTGCCTGGCTTGCCCGGCAGTATAGTCATTGGCCCGGCGCAGATATTCTGCCGTGGGGAACGGACCGCCGCCAGGGCCACCGCCGATCACATTGGAGACCAGCTGAGCGCCAATGCCATACTTTCCGGCTTCACGCACCAATAGTGCGCCCTGCCCGGGCATCTGTTCATAGCCGACCGCAAAATGAACATGTGAATCAATAATCATTGCCGGGCTCCCAAGCAGTCATGTTTTCGGCAGCGTTTTTCAGGACAGGGTCGGGATATTGTATCCGAAGCCATTGCCCTGGATGGTCGACAAGTCCACCACACCTTTGCGCCGTTCATACAGCCCGGGGTGGAATTGCGCCTCCTGCCGGGAGGCTTCGGGGTAGAACTGCGCGGCATTGCATTCCACGCCCATGATGGTACCGACCTTGGCCGCCAGCAGCACATGGGGGATGATGGCCAGGCGGGGGTTGGTCAGGTCCTGAACCATCAGCTGTATATTGTGTGCTTTGGCCCAGCAGGCCGACAGCAATGCGCCAGTCTGGGTCTTGCAGACCTTCAGGGCCACGCCAGTCCAGCCGAGTTCCTGGCCCAGCTTGATCAGACGCCAATTGTGCGCACTTTCATCCATGAACAGCGGTTTGCGGCTGGACACCGAATGCACATCAATGCGGTGTGCCTCCAAGTCGTAGGGAAAAGGTTGTTCGACATAGAGGATCAAGGCATAGATTTCCGGATATTCCGCCTGCAGTCTGTCCAGCAGGGTATTCACGTATTCCGGGTCTTGGACCTGACAGTTGAAATCAGGTGAAAGATGCCGGCATTTATACTGCAACGCGATCTTCCCGACCCTGACCATCCGCTCGTAATCCCATGCCGCGTCATTGCCGGTAAGCTTCACTTTCAAGCAGAACAGGCCGTCCCGTTCAATCCACTTGGTCAGCAGCACCGGATAGCCGTCGTCCTGCTCCTGCCCAGTCAAGTCTGCTTCAGTCAACAAGTCTTTGCCGCCGACCAGATGCCAGACCGGGAGCTGCTGCGGACTGTCCGCCAGCAGAAAGTCCTGGGGATATTGTCCGGCAAAGCGCTGATCCTCCAGATATACAGCCAAATCTCTGGCCATGTACTGGCCATTATAAGTCTCGTAGACCGGTTTTCCCACCAGTTTTCCATACGCATCATGGAGGGCCAGATCGAAAGCCGAATTGCAGATCAGGGCTGCCAGGTGCGGCATCTCGGCCGGTTGCCCGACATTGGCTGCGGCCAGCAGACTATCGAGACGTTCTTCCAGGAACTCCCAGCCGATATCCATGGCGTGTCCCTGGCCGGAGACTTCTCGCCAGGCCCCAGCCAAGTCATCACAGAACTCCTTCATGCGACGTTCGCGGTCCTTGAAAGACAATGCCGCCGGCCAGGCCCAGGCGGCGCTCAGCGGAGTCTCACCCCA
Organism: Lentisphaerota bacterium; assembly: GCA_012800565.1. Classification (GTDB taxonomy): domain Bacteria; phylum Verrucomicrobiota; class Lentisphaeria; order Oligosphaerales; family Oligosphaeraceae; genus JAAZIZ01. Next base: position 8,541 of record JAAZIZ010000093.1, on the reverse strand, counting down.
GCCGCAGGCCTCCCGGCCATCTTCTGCACAGAGATGCAGACAGACGCGGGCATTTTCACAGGAAGTGATCGTCTCCGCCCCGAACTTCAGCGGCACTCTGGTTGGACAAGGGAGAAAAAACAACTCGCAACTGGTGACTCTGAGCTTGAGCTGGCGATAATCCTGGGTCATAATCTTATCCTCCCGGAAATGATGTGGCTCGCGCCTGCTAGGCGGCCAGAGGCGGCCTCCTGACGGCAACGGGTGTATGTTCGCAGGCAGAGCTGCGGCGGTTTACTGCATTTTCAGGCAGATGCCCATGGCCTGGTCGGGATGATTGATCAGCAAGTCAGCTGCCTTGCCGACTTCGGTCAGGGGCAGACGGTGAGTGATCATCGGCTCCACCAGCAGGCGCTTCTCTGCCATCAGCCGCACGATTTCGCGCAGATTGCGCTGGGTGGTGAATTTTACGAAAGCATTGGGATAGTCGCGGCCGTATTCCCAGGCTTCGTCATGGTAGCCGGCTCCGGTACGGGAAGAGGCCATGAAATTCAGGTTCCCGGACGCTGCACCGCCGCCGATCTCGACCGTGCAGCCGCCGATCAGGATAATATTTCCCATCGCGTGTCCATCAGCAGAGATTTTCATGCATTTCATCACTTGCTGCAAGGGCTTGGTAGCGTCTCCGCCAAAGGCCAGCGCTGCGAAATCCAGACCGTAGGGTGCGGCGAAGGCCTTGGTGACTGCAACCGGGTCAGAGGTCTTGAAGTTGACGGTATGGGTAATGCCGCAAGCGTGGGCCATGGCGATACGGTTCTCATATCCTTCCCAGCCCAGCATTCTGACGCCGGCCAGCTGGCCCAGCTGGCCGAGCAGATTGCCCACAATCCCCAGGCCCATCACCACGCCGTACTCGCCCAGTTGCGCTTCGGTACGCTGAATCGCCTGCAGGGATGTCGCCCCCAGGCAGGCGAAAGTTGCCTGCTCATAACTGAGGTTGTCAGGAATCGGCACGACCAGATTCACCGGCACACAGGCGTAATTGGTATGCTTGGCACCGCCGCCCATAGCGGCCACCCGCATGCCGACCCGCAAATCTTTCACATCACCTTTCACCGCGATGATCTCGCCGGCATTGGCGTAGCCGAAATAAATATCCTTGGCCTCGGGTTCGGGCTTCTCCCGCCGCACCCGCACAGCATTCATTTCCGTCCCGGGGCTGATCAACGACGATTTGACCTTGATCAGTACTTCGTTATCCTTCAATTCAGGCAGCTGCTCCTCGCGGGCCAGAACTGCACCAGAGGCATCAATCACCGCAATCAAGCGTGTGTCCATCAATCGCTCCTTGTAAGTTTAGCTTGTACACATATTATTATCAACAGGAAAAATGTTCATCTGCTGCCGCATCACCGGCGGTTCAGTCGGCCTGAGGCGAATGTTTGATGGCCGGCATATTGGGCGGGGTGGAATATGGCAATGGCTCCACCCGATCGACGCTGCCCCAGCGCCGGGAAAACGGCCACCAGACCAGCAAAGCCGTGCCGACCAGATTTTCGCGCGGAACGGTGCCCCAATAGCGGCTGTCCAGGCTGTTTTCGGAATTGTCCCCCAGCATGAAATACTGTCCCTGGGGGACTTTGAAGCTGTCGTTGTTGCTGCGCAGGTATTTCGCCCCGGGAGCATGAGCATAGCCGTGGTAACCGCCCTGGAAGCTATGGATGCGTGCGAAACCGGGGTCGTCTTGTTCATCAAGCAGGCGGAATTCGCTCTCTCCGGGTGCTTTCACATACAGCTTGTGGTCTCGGATCAGCAATTCATCGTTAGGCAGTCCTACCAGGCGTTTGATATAGTAGCGGCCCCCGAAAGGCTGTCCGCCGGGATTGTACAGTCCATCGGTGACGAAGACCATCACGTCGCCGCGCCGCGGCTCCTTGAAACAGAGGCTCAGGCGGTTGACAAACAGGTGATCGCCCGATTCCAGAGCGCCCCGCAGCACGATATCCCCGGTACGGAAATTGAGGCTCTGGCGGAATTGCCCGTATTGTTCATAGAGGGCCTTCTGAATATCCAGCGGCGCTCCCGGTACCTGGAAACTCTGGTTGCCGACCTGGACTTCGGATTTGGGGAAGAATGGCCAGGAAGGCACTGGCCTGATACCGTAAAAATCCACGCTGCCGGGGCTCTGGGCCACGATATCAAGATGACGGCGGGAGTAGTTCAGAAAGGAAAAGAATCTCTGCACCTTATTGCCGGTATAGGGGGCTTCTGCCGGCTGAAAATGGATGCCAAAAAGCGTGGGCTGCATGCTGCCGGTGGGAATTTTAAATGGCTGTATATACAGCGAACGGACACCGAATGCCAGGCCCAGGGCCACCACCAGTATTTCCAGATTATCGCGTATCCAGCGGCAGCTCGGCGGCGGGGGCAGATTCGCGACTGCCCCCTGCTGGTATTTCTTCCGGCATTTTTCTGCTGCGGCACTGTCTTTACCCCGGCGGACCTCCTGCAGTTCTGCGATTGCCTCCCGCAAGGCGGTCACTTGCCGGGGAGGCAGGATGTCTTCATCTCTGATCAGCAGCCGGCGGAAATGCTTCTCATAGTCACGCAAACTGGCAAACAAGGCCATTTTCCGGCTGCGCAACATTCCGGTGACATAGTTACCGAAGAAGAAGTAAAATATCACCAGGTCCAGTATGACAATTATCCAGATAGGCATATTTACCGCAATGCATAGCTATGGCAGAAGCTGCCAGTGAGTGTTTTTCAGCAGAGGCACCTCAATCAGAATTGCTGGCCCGCAGCACCGCCACGAAAGCTTCCTGCGGGATATTGACGTTGCCGACTTCCTTCATGCGCTTCTTGCCTTCCTTCTGTTTGTCCAGCAACTTGCGCTTGCGGGTAATATCGCCACCGTAGCATTTGGCCAGCACATTCTTGCGATATTGACGCACGTCTTCGCGGGGAATGATTTTGCCCCCGGTGGCACCTTGAATGGCCACTTTGAACATCTGAGGGGGGATGGCTTCCCGCAGACGTTCGCAGATCATCCGGGCCCGGGCCACCGCCCGGTCGGCATGGGCGATGGAAGCGAAAGCATCTACCGGTTCGCCATTGACCAGGATATCGAGCTTGACCATCGGCCCGGCCTGGTAACCGTCAGGCTCATAATCCATACTGCCATAGCCGCGGGTCACAGTCTTGAGCTTGTCGTAGAAATCTAGAACGATTTCGTGCAGAGGCATTCTGGCCGTCACCATCACATGCAACTGGTCCACGTTATCGGTCTTCAGGCACAGGCCGCGCTTTTCCAGCACCAGATTCATAATTGCCCCCAGGTAGGCTGAGGGAGAGATGATCTGGGCCTTGATCATCGGCTCCTCGACATGGTTGATGGCGCTGGGATCAGGCATGTACAGCGGGTTGTCCACTTCTTTCATAGTGCCATCGCGCAAAAAAACGCGATAAATGACACTGGGGTAAGTCAGCAGGATATCCATATTGTATTCCCGCTGCAGGCGCTCCTGTACAATCTCCATGTGCAGCAGCCCCAGGAAACCGCAGCGGAAGCCTGCCCCCAAGGCCACTGAGCTCTCGGGCTGGGCCACGAATGCGCTGTCATTCAGGCGCAGCTTGGCAATATTTACTTTCAGGGCCTCGTAATCGGCAGTGTCTATCGGATAGATGCCGCTGAAAACCATCGGGCTGAGATGCTGGAAACCGGGCAGAGGCGCGGAACAAGGATTGTTTTCCAGGGTGATGGTGTCACCGACCTTGATGTCATGCGGAGATTTGATGGTCGTGATGATGTAACCGACCTGGCCGGCTGACAACTGCGTGTCGGCCCGCATATCCGGGCCGAAGAAGCCGACTTCCTTGATCTCGGTGCTGAGCTGAGAGCTGAACAGCCTGACCATGTCCCGTGGCTGGCAGCAGCCGTGCATCACCCGCAGATACGCCACCACCCCGCGATAAACATCGAAGACCGAATCGAAGACCAGAGCCTGCAGCGGCGCCTCGGGGTCGGTCTGGGGCGGTGGGATTCTTTCCACCACTGCCTCAAGCAATTCCTCAATGCCCAGGTCGGCCTTGGCCGAGACCAGCAGTGCCTCTTCTCTGGGTATGGCCAGTAGTTCTTCCAGCTGTTCCAGGCACATCTCTATATTGGCGGCCGGCAGATCGATCTTGTTGATGACCGGGATGATGGTCAGGTGCTGGCGGATGGCCAAATTCACATTGGCCATGGTCTGGGCCTGGACGCCCTGAGCAGCATCGATCACCAGCAGCGCGCCCTCGCAGGCCGCAAGACTGCGGCTGACCTCATAGCTGAAATCGACATGCCCGGGAGTATCAATCAAATTGAAAATATACTGCTGCCCATTTTTGGAGGGGAAGAGCATCCGGACCGGGTGCGACTTGATGGTGATGCCACGTTCTTTCTCAAGGTCCATGGCATCCAGCACCTGGTCATGAAATACCCTGGTCTCAATGGTTTTGGTATGCAGCAGGAACCTGTCGGCCAAGGTGGATTTCCCGTGGTCGATATGAGCGATAATGGAAAAATTGCGAATCTGTGGAAGTGGTACAGTCATTGCTTATTTCAAATGATGAGGCAGTGGAACAAGAGCAGCCGCCGGGGTAAGCGCTCCGTGCCGGATCAATGCCGGCCGATTTTACGGATAATAATCAGCCCGCCAATTTGGTAGAGGAGGTTGGGAATCCAGAGGATCAGTTCGGGATGCAGACCGGCGTGTTCTTTGAGGCTCCGCCCCAGCAGCAGAAAGCCATAAAAAAACAGTGCCAGCAGCACGCAGACCAGCAGCCCCGATGAGCTCTCGCTGCGCCGGTTGCGGATACCGAAAGGAATGCCCATAATCATAAAGGCGAAAGGCGACATGGCCAGCACGAAGCGGTAGTGCAGTTCCACCCAATGTTCAGAAAGATTGCCGCCCTCGGCTTCCTGCATCCCCATGTCGGCAAAAAGCGTCTTGGCGTTCATCAGCTTTAATTTTCGCTTCAAGGGCTTGCGTTCCTGCGCCGCTCCATACTCCAGGGGTATGATCATGGTCTCGGAATGCAGAAAAGGCTGCACTGCCTCAGTCTGCACCGGCTGGCCCAGCAGGTATTCTGACAAGGTGAAATCCTTCAGCACCAGCTCCAGGCTGCGGGTTTCCTGGTTGTTGACGATCACGCCGCTGCGGGCCGTCACATCGCGCAGCTTGGCACCCGCCGCATCAGTCTCAAAGAACTGCACCTCATAGAGGAGGTTCCCGACTTTGCGGCCAATCTGCAGCCGGCTGCGTTCCGAGAGCTGCAGGGCGCTGCCGGGTTCCAGCAGTGCCAGCGGGCTGCTGGTCAATGCCTCCCACTGCAGCTGCTGGGCCAGATAGCGGCAGTCCGGAGCCAGCGACAAGGAAAGATAAAACCCGCCCAGGCTCAGCAGCCCGCTCAAAAACAGGCAAGGCGAGATGGTCTGCCACAGGCTGACGCCGCTCGCTTTCAGGGCACAGATTTCATTGTCTGCTGACATCCGGCTGAAGACCAGCACGCTGGCAATCAGCATCGACAAGGGCAACGCGAAACGCAGCACATCCGGGAGCAGATACAGCAGCATCTTCGCCAGCAGCAACGGCGACACCCCGCGGGCCAGCATATCGAAAGCCCGGAAAAAATGCGCGCTGAGCATCACGAAGACCAGTATCAGCAAGGCCAGGCCGAGATTCAGCAGCACATTTTTAGTGATGTACCAGTTGAATATTTTCACGCCTGCAGCGGCGGCTGGGCAGGTTCTGCTGGGACAGCCACCATTCCTCAGTAAGAAATGCCGATGTTGAAATGAAAGCGTCCACTCTTGCCGTCCAGGTATTCTCCGGAAGTCTTCACCGGGTACCCGTAATCCAGGCGAATAGGCACGGCTTTGAACTGCACCCCGACGCCGATGCTCATATTCAATTCGCCCAAGTCAGCATCAAAGCTGTCCCACCAGGTATTGCCGATATCGGTAAAGAGACTCACGAACATAAAGTCTTTGACGGGCTTGATCAATTCCACCGAAGCCATCAGCATGGTCAGACCGCCGATAGGATTCTCGTTGTAGTTGACCGGGCTGACATCGCGGCGCTTAAAGCCGCGGATGGTGCCGTAACCGCCGCCGAAGTAGCGGTCGAAGATTTTGATGTCATCACCGCTCAGGTGCGAAGCCGCCCAGCCGTCCAGACTCATTTTGAGGACGAAATCCTGCACTACCGGCACATACTTGATGCCGCCGGCATGGAAACGGAAGTAGTTGCTGTAGCTACCCAGGGCGGAAGTCACGAATTCCGTTTCCAGTGATATCCTGGAGCCACGGGTGGGGAAGCGGAACTGATCCCGGGTATCGCGGCTCAGGCGCAGAATCAGGCGATTGGCGAATTCGCCTCCTTCCTCATCCTCAAGGCAGTAATTGATGTAGTCGTAATGCTCATCATCGTCGTCCCAGCGGGGATCATCGACATCCGAGATTCTGATATGCTCAATCCGCACTCCCAGTCCCAAGCGCCAGAACTCCACCTGCTCCACTCCCGGCAACCGGAAAGCAATAGGCCAGCTCAGCATCACGGCGCCGCCGATATGGCGTTCGTCATAATCATCCTCAAAACGGGTGTTCAGAAACAGGTCGTTAGACAGTTCGAGATTCCGGTCCAGAAATGCCGGTTCGATGAACGAGATGCTGACATTCTGCACATCGGTACCGATCCCCAGATAGGCCCGGAAACGCTGCCCGCCGCCCTTGGGCGGCCAGTCAAACAGACGCCCGAGGTCAAAGTTGGTCTCGGTGAATTCCAGGAATCCCATGACCGAGTCTTCGCTTGAGAAGCCCGCCCCCAGCGACATGGTTCCGGTGCTTTTTTCTTTGAGCTCAATGCGCAAATCGCGCAAGTCCGGCACCGGGGTGGCAATCGGATACATCTCCACGCTCTCGAAGTAGTCCAGGTTCTGCAGGCGTTGTTTTGAGAGGTTGATGCGGGAAAGGTCGGTATAGTCGTCGGCATGGATGGCCAGTTCCCGCTGGATGACTTTGTTCTTGGTGACCTCATTGCCTACGATCACGATATCGCGGATGCGCGACTGCGTGCCCTCGACTACTTTGTAAGTGATGTCGACCAGCTGGGTCGAACGATCGCTGTCATGCCGGGGGATGAATTTGAGCTCGCCGTAACCCAGCACCTCATATTCCCGCCGCATTGCGGTGATGTCCTGGCTCTCAAGGCGCGAATCATAGACCTGCCCGCTGGCAAGCGTGGTCTTGCTCAGCAGTTCCTCAGCCGTAAAGCGGCTGTTTCCCTCAATCGCAATCTTGCCGACAGTATAGGGCTTGCCTTCGTAAAACTTGAACACCACGGTAACCCATTTCTGCTCCTCGTCATAGCGCAGCTCGACATCCTCGACTGCAAAATCCAAATATCCGCGCGTGGCATACAAATCGCTGATTTTTTTCTTGTCATAATGCAGCAGCTGTTCATTGAAATAATTGCCGAAGCGGAAGATATAGCGCCACCACTGCCGTTTGGTCAGCAGCTGGCTTTTGATTTCGCTGTCCTCGAACACTGTATTGCCGTCAAAAACCACTCCCTGCAGTTTGGCCCGGGCGGCCTCCTGGATAACATAGGTCAGGGTGCAGGTACTGCCGTCCGCACTGTCCTCGAAGTTGCTGCTGACTGTGGTGCCATGATATCCGCCGGAGCGGTACTTTTCCATAATTGCCGCGCAGTCTGCAGCCACAATCTTGTCATCTGCGGGCACTTCCAGTTTCTGCTTGAGCAAATACCGCAGCGAGCTGTCCTTGTACGCCTTATTGCCGACAATCTCAATCGCAGTCACGAGCTTCTTCGGCACCACCATAAACAGTACCTGCACTTTTCCATCAGCACCGGTCTCGGAGCTGGTCTGGATGTCCCGAAAATGCCCGGTGCCATACAGCGCCGCGATATCTTCCGTCAAAACCTTGGGACTGAATTCCCCGCCGACTTTGCAGCGGATAGTCGCATACACCAGCTGTTCCAGCGCATCCTGCAGAATCTGACCGCCAGTCGCCCGAACCGTGACCTGGCCAATTTCAGCCGCCTGGACCGCGACCAGGCAAAACAGCAACACCAATAATGCCAGCTGACGGATAAAACCGAATGATTCTTTCATGACCTCTCCAAGTTTTCGTGACCTCGGCAAAATTATCTGAATCAATAATAATTCTCTTCTGAAAACTCTATAACTTAATCTCTAAAAGAAGAACTGCAATACAGCGACCCAAAAAATCACCTCAGGGCAGTAGGGTCAGGGAATTGCATGGGACATATAGGACGCATAGGACGTAGGGGACGTATGAATAATGGGACAATGGGACTGGTATGCTAAAATCACCCCCCATTGTCCCATTATCTCATTGTCGCATCTATACGTCCCCTGCCCATACGTCCCCTGCCCATACGTCCCCTGCCCATACGTCCCCTACGTCCCATACGTCCAATACTCCTAACTTAAAGGCAAAATTCTTTGTCCAGTCGATTGCTCGACCGCTGGCAATGA
>JAAZIZ010000092.1 GCA_012800565.1 Lentisphaerota bacterium | reverse complement strand
CGGCAGCTGGTCCGGCAAAGCCAGGTCTTTCATGGACATGATGGCGCAGCTGTCCGCCAGAGTGCGCGACCCTGCGATGACCCGGAAGCTGTTGCGGCAGATATACGAGCATTCGCCGCGGTTTCCGCTGCTGTTGCGCAGACAGGAGGAGAGAAGGCACAGCCCGCTGTAGCCGTAGCAGAGTGCGCCATGCACGAAGACCTCCAGTTCGATGTCCGGTACTGTGGCCATGTCGGCGAGTTCTGCCAAGGTCAGTTCGCGAGCGGCAATTACCCTGCGGAAACCCATTTTCGCGGCTTGAATCACACCGGCGCGGTTGTGTATTGTCAGCTGAGTACTGGCATGCAGAGGCAATTCCGGACAATGTTTTTGGGCCAGGTGATATGTGCCGAGGTCCTGGATGATCAGCGCGTCGACACCAAGCTCACGCAATTGGGCCAGCATTTTGAGCAGTGCTGTCAATTCATTCTGGCGGGCCAGGGTGTTAATTGTAACATAGACTTTGCCCGGCGTCTGGCGTTGGCGCGCGAAACCCAGCAGCACCGCCAGGTCCTCGGGGGTGAAATTGCCGGCATCGGCCCGGGCGGAGAAATGCTGCATACCCAGGTATACCGCATCAGCTCCATAGGTGAAAGCCGCGATGCCGCATTCCAGGTTCCCGGCAGGTGCTAATAATTCCATATCAATCCTTATAGGGTACAGCGGCCGGCATGTGCGCTGGCACGGGAGCGACCGGTTGCAGAGGAACGGGGGCAGACTCAGGAGCAAGTCAGAACCAGATAATCGCGATGCACGACGACTTTTGTATCGACGGCATGGCCCAGGCACTTGTCCAAATCGGCACTTTTCGCTCCACAGATGCGGACGACTTCATCGTAGGCCAGGTTGACGATGCCCCGGGCCAGTTCCTGCCGCGCGGTGTTGACGATTTTGACCGTATCGCCGCGTTGGAAAGCTCCGGAAACTCCCAATATACCACCGGGCAGCAGGCTGGTGTTCCGCTGACAGAGAGCTTTTTCTGCCCCGGCATCGACGACCAGGCACCCGGTCGGTTCAGAAAAGAAGGCCAGGAAACGCTGGCGGGCATGCATGCGTTGTTTGCGTCCTGGCAGGAAGATTGTGCCCACATCCTCGCCGGAGAAGATTTGTTCCAGAATGGAGAAATCTTCTCCGTGGGCGATAATCAGCGGCTCGCCGCAGGCCGTGACGATTTGAGCGGCTTTGAGTTTGGTAATCATTCCCCCAACGGAGAACTGGTTCCCGTCGGTTCCACGGGCCATCTGGATAATCTCAGGGGTCAGCTCCGGAACCACACTGATGCGCGGCCCCAGGCTTTTTTGTCCCGGCAGATTTTCTTTCAAGCCGTCGATCGTGGTGAGCAGGATGGTCAGATCAGCCCGCAGCATAGTTGCGACGTAGGCGGCCAGGGTGTCATTGTCACCGACCTTGATTTCATCGACACAGACCGAGTCATTCTCGTTGATAATCGGCAGAACCTGCGCCTCCAGCAGCGCGTTCAGGCATTGGACCACGTGCCGGTTGCGGTCCAAGTCATGCAGGTCCGCAGCGGTAAGCAATATCTGGGCGCAGTGGAAGCCGAGCTCTTCGCAGGCATCTTCATAACAGCGCATCATCAGGCTCTGACCAACTGCAGCATGGGCCTGCAAATCAGCAATTTTCCGGGGCCGTTTCTCGGTCTGCAGGGCAGTCATGCCAAAACCGACCGCGCCAGAGCTGACCAGGAGCACTTCCAGACCGCGTTGCCGCAGCACCTGCAGAGCCTGGACAAGTTGCTTGATGCGCTGGGAGGTGTCATTTGAGGATGTATCCCGCAACAGCCTGGTGCCGACCTTGACTACCACGCGTTTAACCGTTGCGAAGACTGCTGCACGTGTGCCGTCATCCTGATAGGTATATTTGTCCATAATGTTGTAATTAACCAGTTAGAGAATCAGCAACAGAATCGGAACGGCAGGAAAAAAAAGGAACGACCGAATATTGTCGGTCGTTCCTCATTCCATTTCAGGAATCATCATCCGCCAAATGATGGTGATTAAATTAATGCCGTTTTTCATAATTGCAAGCTATTCCGGGAAATTTTTTATTCATCCGATTGTTTTTTCAGCTGTACCGGATTACATTAACCAGTACAATAATGGTTTTGTGGCGCAGCCACGTTATTTTATCCAGTCACCAACACAAGCGCAGGAGCAGGAACAATGAGACCTCTGATTAGATTATGGTTATTGTTGATCACCGGGCTATGGCTGGGGATGACGGCTTTTGCCGAGAATCAGGACTTGGCCATGCCGGCACCAGCCGAAAAACCGGAGAAAGCTGAGAAAGCCGGGAAGGTTAAAAAAGGTAAGAAAGCTGAGAGGGTCAGGAAAGCCGAGAAAGCTGAGAAAGCTGAGGTGGAGATGCCGGCACCTGCCGCGCTGGAATTGACTGCGGAGGAGAAAGAAGACTTGGAGCTGTTCAAGAAATTCTCGCGTCCTGAGAAGCGTCCGAAAGTTACGGATCAGCAACTGGAGACTCAGGAGAAGCGTCTCTCAGATTTAATTTCGCTGTACCATGAGCTGGGCGAGAAAATGCGGGAGCGGAAGACTCTGAGTGACGAGACCGATGAGAAGATTCAGCGCAAGAATCAGCGCAAGATCAGCAAGCTTGACCGTGAGATCAAGAAATTGAAGAAAGACCTGGTCAAAGAGGCCGAGCAGTTGCGTCGTCCTTTGGACCGGAGATACGACGAGTACATGAAAGAGAAAGAAGCTTACGACAAGAAAGTTGCCGAGGCGGAAAAGAACAATGACGAACGCAGGATTGAGAAACTGTCCCAGGAATTTGCCCGCAAAGGCAATCGTATTGATGGGCTAAAGAATCAGATTGACTGCATCAACTATTATCTGTTCTGGGATGAATTCACGGGCAAGAAAGCAGAAGAAGAGTAGCGGTTCGCTGCTGCGCGGTGGTCAGCTCTGCACCGGCCAGTACTGATAGGCCGGTGTCTCGTAGGGATGGGCAGCTTTCAGGGCCGCGATGACATCAGCCAGGCATTCCTCCAGCAGCACCAGTTCCAGTTTCCATTCCTCGACCTGCTCAAGTGTGCCACAGCTGCCGAGAAAGGGCCGTGCTCCCGGCAAGGGCCGGAACTGGCCTATACCGCGGCTTTGAAAAGCGCAACAGTCATAATTTCCCAGTTTTCCGGCGCCAGCGGCGAACAGTGCCTGCTTTACCTGCTCAAGGTGGGTTGCCGGAATATAGACCTCAAGGCGGAAGAGTTTTTGCGGCATCAGTCAGCTCTCCTGCAGCAATTCGCTGGCGCTGGTGAAAAGCCGCGCGTTCTCCCAGCCTAATTGGCGGGCGGCGCGGATATTATCGGCATTGTCGTCCAGATACAGCTCCGGTACGCCAAAGCGTTGTTCGAAGCAGCGGTATATTTCCGGGGCAGGTTTCATAAATCCTGCCTCGTAGCTGTAAACTGCGTCTGATATCTGTTCGGCGAAAGATATGTTGCGCCAGACCTCATCGGCGTGTACACAGGAGGTATTGGAAAAAAAGATGATGCGGAGCCCCTGGCTGACCCAGCGGGAGACCAAGGCCGCGATCCCAGGCACCTCCGGCCCGACGATACTGCGGAAGCGCCGCCAGCATTCCGAGTCGGGCAGCTGCTGCAATTCCGGCATAAGCTGTCGGATGCGCGACAGCCATTCTGGCGCACTGATGCGCCCGCATTCGAAAGCAGTTTCCAGTTCGAGCAGGGCGGCGGGCGGAGCCGCCAGCAATTGGCGGGGGAAAAACTTTTCCCTGAAAATCTGCAGGCAGACGCCACCGATATCCAGGGCGACGAATTTATGCGACATGGCAGTATTGTCCTGTTTCGAGGTGTTTTTGGGCGGGTTCAGGCGTCTCTGAGTATTGTGGGACACTTTTTGTCCGGTAAGGTCAATAATCAGTTGCGCCCGGCAGACAGTCGGGTTATATTATTAAGACTATCAAAAATATAACTCGTATATGTTTTTTTCCAATTGGAAGGGTTATTAGATGAGCATCATAACGATTGTGGGTTCCGGCATGATGGGCTCAGCCATGAGCGTGCCTGCAGCCGATAACGGCCATCAGATTCGTCTGGTAGGAACGCCACTGGACCGGGAGATTATCGCTTCGGTGCAGAAGAACCGCTATCATCCCCGCCTGGATTTTACCTTGCCGGAAGCCGTCCAGGCTTACCAGATTGAACAACTCCAGGAGGTGCTGCCCGGCAGTGACCTTTTGATTGGAGGAATCAGCAGTTTCGGCATTAAATGGTTCGAGGAACAAGTCCTGCCGCTGCTGCCTGACCGATTGCCGGTGCTTCTGGTTACCAAAGGACTGGAAGCGCAGCCGGACGGGAACCTGCTGCCTTTCCCGCTGGCCATCGGAAGCAGGCTTGCGCAACCGCGCCCGCTGCATGCCATCGGTGGCCCATGCACCAGCTACGAGCTGATCCGCCGCCAGCATACCGCGGTGGCTTTCTGCGGTTCTGATTTGGAGCTGCTGCAGTGGCAGCGCAAACTGCTGGCCACGGAGTATTATCATGTGCGCTGTACTACCGATGTCAAAGGCCTGGAATGCGCGGTGGCTCTGAAGAATGCCTACGCGCTGGCAGTGACCATGGCGGTCGGTATGACTGAACGCCAGCACGGCATCGACTGTCCCGAGTTCTACAATCCGGCGGCGGCCTTGTTCGGCCAGAGTGTGCGGGAGATGGGTCGCCTGATCCGTCTTCTGGGAGGACAGCCGGACTGCATTTCCTACGCTGCCGGTGATCTGTACGTGACCGTCTATGGCGGACGGACACGCAAGCTGGGGCGGCTGTTGGGGCGTGGCTTGTCTTTCCAGGAAGCAAAAAAGGAATTAGCCGACGTGACCTTGGAGTCGGTAGCCATAGTGAGCAGTACCGCACAGGCCTTGCGCCAGCAGGCGGCCTCCGGCCGGGTCCGACTGGAGGATTATCCGTTGCTGATGATGCTTGATGCGATAATAAACCACCAGGCAGAAGTACAGGTTCCTTGGGACCGTTTTGGAGAATAAGGAGTTGTTAAATACGGCTCCTAAGCAGCTGTAATTGGCAGAGACTCGCTATGTCAGACGAGCGCAAGCAGATCAATTTGAGCTTTTCCGGTGACAACCGTTTTGCCTCTTCCATGATGCAGGGGAGATTCCTGTATTTTTTGGAGATTAACAGCCCGCTGGCGTGTCAGCCAGCGGCTGCGGCTCTGGCCTTATTGAAAGAGAAGAGCCGTGAACTTGCCGCTTTACCGCAGATTTTTGCTTTTGTGGTCACTGATCGCCTGCTCTCGGAAGACTGCCACGATCCGTATCTGGCGGCTGAAGCCATCAGCGCCGGCAGTGGCAAGCCGGTGATTATCAGCATCAGCGGCAAGGGCAGCAACCTATCGCGGGTGAAGGGCATTCTGGCTGATGCCAAGGCACAGGGATTGCGGAATTTCCTGGCTGTGAGCGGTGATTGCCAATCCCAGGAACAGCTTGCTGCCAATCCGGTCCATGAGCACTTGGACAGTCTGGAGATTCTGCAGGCTGCCGGACTTTTTGGGCCGGGACTATGCCTGGGGGCAACGGTGAATCCATTCAAATATACGCCGGAGGACCAGTGCCTGCAGTACACAAAAATGGTGCGCAAACTCCGGGCCGGCGCAAGTTATCTGGTCACGCAGGCAGGCTGGGATATGAAGAAAGCCCAGGAACTGCAGTGGTTTTTGCAGAAGCGCGAGTTTGCAGTCATGGTGGCGGCCCGGGTATGTCTGTTGAGCTGGGAAGAGACACAGCATCTCGCCGATGGCTACCGGCCGGGGATATATTTTTCGGTTCCGCTGGGCTCCGCGCTGATGCAGGATGCGCAAGGCACGCAGGAAGAGTTCCAGGAACGGCAGTTGCGCAGGGTGGCCAAGCAGATCGTCGGCTACCAGAAGCTCGGTTATGGCGGCGTGCCATTGTCCGGCCTGCG
>JAAZIZ010000091.1 GCA_012800565.1 Lentisphaerota bacterium | reverse complement strand
TGGGGCCGCATGTGCAGCCGGCAATCTCGGCTTTGTGACCGGAGCCCAGCAGCTGCTGCTGGGAGAGGTGGACCTGGCTTTGGCCGGCGGGGTTTCGGAAAGCACCGGCACTTTCGGCATTTTTGCCGCTTTCAACAGCCAGAATGCACTGGCCCGGCATCCTGAGCCCAGCAAAGCCAGCCGGCCTTTTGACCTGAAACGCAACGGCATCGTGGTTTCTGAAGGCGGCGCGATCTTCGTGCTGGAACGCCTGGACCGGGCCCTGGCCCGCAAGGCCCGCATCTATGGCGAGCTTGCCGGCTGGTGTTACAATTCTGATGCCACGGACATGGTTCTGCCCAATCCAGTGCGGCAGGCCGAGTGTATGCGCGAGGCTATCCGCCGGGCCGGTCTGCGCCCGGAACAGATTCATCTGGTGAGCACCCATGCCACCGGCACGCCGGCCGGCGATATCAAGGAATGCGATGCCCTGCGGGAGGTCTTCGGCGAGAATTGCCGGGATACATATTTCAACAACACCAAAAGCTTTATCGGACATTGCATGGGGGCGGCTGCCACCTTGGAACTGGCTGGAAATCTGCCTTCGTTCAACGACCGGATCGTGCATCCGACAATCAACGTCGATGAGCTCGACCCCGCCTGCGCCCTGCCTAATCTGGTGCTCAACAAACCGCGCCAGGTAAGCAAGGTAGATGCCATCCTGAATAATTCTTTCGGCATGCTGGGCATCAATTGCGTGACTGTGGTGACCAGGCTGTCGTAAAAAATCTACTGTTTAGAATACCCTGGATTAAATAACATCGCAACGGAGAAAAAAGAAATGACTCGTGCCGAAATTTCTCAAGCCATCATTGACATTGTGAACGAGATTGTCCCCGATGAGGACTGGTCGTCTCTGCAGCCGGAGGAAAATCTGCGGGGGAAACTGGAATCCATGGATTTTCTTGATGTGGTGATGGAATTGCGCAAGCAGTACGGTGTGGAAGTCCCGGAAGCCGATTACGGTGCGCTCTCGACTCTGCAAAGCTGCGTTGATTATCTGGAGCCCCATCTGGCCAAGAAATAAGCCCTGCAGTGCTCTTTTCAGGAGGTTATCAATGGCAGAACTGACTAGTGTCAATGTGCCGCCGGAACAGCATGTGATGGTCTTGGGCGGTCAGGGCTGGATAGGCCTGGTTGACCAAATGGGTTCCGAAATCACTGTAGTCAATGCCGCCCGGGTCTCGTTCGGCAAGTTCCGTCAGGAAATGAATGAGCGCGATGTGGTATTGGTCAAATATCTGCTTGAGAACCATCATAATACTCCGTTAGAGCACGTGGTCTTCACTTTCCTGGTGCATTGCCCGTTGTTCGTGCGCTCGCAATGGCACCGGCATCGGACTTGGTCATATAATGAAATTTCACGCCGCTATACTCAGGAGGACCTGGAGTTCTATGTCCCCCCGGAGATTCGGCAGCAGTCTGCTGACAACCGCCAGGCTTCCCTGCCTGCAGGCGGAGATTTTGACCAGCTACACTGCCGGGAGATCATCCGGCAGCAGAATGCTGCAGCCTTGGCAGTGTATGAGGACCTGCTTAGCCGGGGCGTCTGCCGGGAACAGGCCCGGGGAGTTCTGCCCCAGAACCTGATGACTACTTTCTGGGCCACGGTGGATTTGAGCAACCTTCTGAAATTCATTGAATTGCGCGCTAGTGAACACGCGCAGTGGGAAATTCGGGAATACGCCGAAGCCATCAAGACCCTGATTAAGCCCAGCATCCCTAACATCGCTTCTGTGGCTGGCTGGTAGCAGCACTCGCTGCGGCCCCAGACAGAGTATTTGCCCCCACCTTTCGCGGCGTTCGGTAACGGACGCCTTTTTTTTGTGAAAGACATGATCAGAAAATTTCTGCATCGGCACTGGTCTGGTCCAGGCGGCATAGGGGCTTTGCTGCCCATTGCCGTGCCGATGATCGTGTCCAATATCTTTGACACTGCGATGATGTTCGTGGACCGGCTGTATATGTCTTATGTCGGCAAGGAGCATATCGCGGCCTGCATGAACGGTGGTCTGACTGCCTGGAGCTGCACTATTTTCTTTGTCGGAGTCATCTCTTATGTCTCTGCGATGGTAGCGCGCAGCTATGGTGCCGGGCACCACAGGGAGTGCCCGGTTATCGTCAGCCAGGGCTTGCGCCTGGGGTTGTTCGCTTATCCGGTGATTCTCTTGCTTGCTTTCCTGGCGGCAAAGACTTTCGCCTGGGCCGGACACGACCTGCGGCAGCAGCAGCTGGAGACTACATATTTCTGGTACAGCATTATCGGCGGCAGCCTGCTGGCACTGTTGCGAACGCCCCTGGCGGCATTTTTCTCCGGCCTCGGCAGGACTCGCATTATCTTATGGGCCAGCTTGATCGCGATGCTGGTCAATGTGGTTTTGAATTATCTGCTGATTTTCGGCAAATTCGGCTTCCCGCGTCTGGAGATTGCGGGGGCGGCCATCGGTACCTTGGCCTCCAGCCTGACCGTATTAGTCATCCTTTTCTGCAGTTTTCTGGCGCATTGCCGGCGGCACGGATTTAATTTCCCGGCGTCTTGGCGCCACAATGATTCTATCTGCAGGGCGTTGCTGAAATTCGGTTTTCCGAATGGTCTGGATGGTTTTCTGGGTACGATTTCGTTCAATGCGATGGTCACTGCTTTCCACGGCTTTGGTGCCGATGCCGCCGCCGCAGTGACCATAGTGTTAAACTGGGACCTGCTGTCATTCTTCCCCTTGCTGGGCACTCAGATCGGCATCACCACCCTGGTCGGGCAGCGTCTGGGGGCCGGGGACCCGCAAGAAGCCGAGAGGGCTACCTTTTCCGGCTTGAAACTGAATATGCTCTATATGCTGTTTCTGCTTTTCTGCTTCGTCTTTTTTGCCCGACCGCTGGTGGCGGTCTTTACACCTGATAATCAGGGCATTGATTATCAGGCAGTAGTGAATCTTGCAGTGCCGATGTTGCGCTGGGCCGCAGTATATCTTATCTTTGATGGCTGTTATCTCGCTTTTGCCGGTGCCCTGCGTGGCGGCGGCGATACATTCTGGGCCATGCTGATCGGAGTAACTTTCCATTGGGTCCTGGCCGGGAATACCCTGCTGGCAATTTATGGATTCAATTGCAGTGCCATGACCAGCTGGAGAGTCTGGGTCTGCTCGGTGATGTTAGGCTGCCCAGGGATTTATCTGCGCTTCAGGACCGGAAAATGGAAACATATCAAGATTTTTGCTTTCGAACAACATAACTCTGCAGGATAAAATGTTTACGCTGCCTTGGAAACATTTGTATTTTGCCGGCTGCGGCGGAGTTGGCATGGCTGGTCTGGCGCATATCTGTGCTGATGCCGGGGTATTGATCAGTGGCAGCGATGCCGTAAATTCAAGCCTGCTCGTCAGCCTGCAACAGCGCGGTTGCAGGATACAGGTCGGACATGCCCGGGAATTGCCGCCGGGAGTGGACTTGTTGGTTTATTCTGCCGCAGTGCCGGCAGACAATCCCGAACGTCAGGACGCTGCCCGGCGGGGTATCCCCAGCTGCTGCCGGGGGGAATTCCTGGCTCGTCTGGCAGCATTCTATCCGCGCGTGGTGGCGGTGGCCGGTTCGCACGGTAAAACCACCACTACGGCCATGCTTGTCCATATCGCCCTCCAGGCCGGGATCAATCCAGGATACCTGGTCGGCGGCGAAGTCTCCGGCTGGTTGCGCTCGGCCGCTGCCGGCACCGGCGAACTGCTGATTACCGAGGTTGACGAGAGCGACGGCACTCAGGCGCTGCTGGCGGCTACTCATGCTGTAATCCTGAATATCGAAGATGATCATTGCTGGAGCCTGGGTGGAATTGAGGCTCTGGAGCAGTGTTTTGTGACTTTCGCCCGCCAGGCCGGCAAGGTTTTTGCCTGGCAGGAGGGGAATGCGCCCCGCCTGCTGGCCGAACTGCCGCAGACATTGCTGCTGCCCCCAGAGGTGCATCCGCAGCTGACTGTTCTGCCCTTGCCGGGACTGCATAACCGCCGTAATGCTACGATGGCCCTGAGAGTGGCAGAGGAGCTGGGTATCCCAACCCAGCAGGCAGTGACCGCCTTGCAGAAATTTCCCGGGGTTTCCCGCCGCCTCAGCGTCCGCTGGCAGAGTTCGTCTGGGGAGCTGGTGCTGGTTGAGGACTATGCCCACCATCCCACCGAGTTGCGGATGACCCTGGAGGCCTTGCAGGAACGCTGGCCCAGGCATCAACTCTGGGTGCTGTTTCAGCCGCATCGTTATGAGCGGGTCAAGCGCTACGCTCCGGATTTTGCCCTGATTCTCGGCGGCGTCCAGCGGGTCTGGCTGGTAGCTCCTTTCGCTGCCTGGAAAGATGATTGCCAGCTGGCCGATCCGGAGGATATTACCCGGGCCATCAATCTTGCCAAACCTGGTTTGGCGCAATATATTTCTACAGGCGTCCAGCAGATACCCGAGCTGGTTCTGCCCGTTTTGGCGGAAGCCCGGGGGAGGATATTGCTCGCGGTCATCGGTGCCGGCGATATCGGCAAAGCGGCGGAGCTGCTTGCTGCGGCCTTGCAGGACTCCTCCAGGGCAACTGAGGGCAGCGGAGACACTTCATCCAGCCGGGGATAATTTTGTTCGGCCAACTACAGGAGTCGTATTGATGTGGCAAAAAAATAAAGTCTATGATGTGGTGGTCTGCGGTGCTGGACCGGCTGGATTCGCTGCTGCCATCGCTGCTGCGAGATGCGGTGCTGCAGTGCTGCTGCTGGAACAGGCGGCCCGCCCGGGCGGGGTGGCGGTAACCTGCGGCTGCCCTGGCTTGATGGGTTGCGCCATTGGTGAACGGCAGCTGGCCAGCGGCATCGGTGAAGAATTGATCCGGCGTCTGGATGAGATCGGCGCAGTGTCGTTCAAACACTGCCTGATTCGGCCACTGGCCGGGCAGCCCCTGCATGAGGACGTCATCAGCAGCGAATTCGCCATCGCCCTGATGATGAACCGCATGCTCCAGCAGGACGGTGTTGATCTGCTGTATTATTGCACCCTGTACGGTTGCCAGACTGCAGGACGGAAAATCACTGCGGTGGATTGTTTCTGTGCCGGTGAGCAGCTCAGGATTTCCGGGAAAGCGTTTGTAGACTGTACCGGCGATGCCATTCTCGCCAAACTGGCCGGTTATCCGGTCTGTGCCGCTGATCCGGATGATTCGATGACCAAGACCGTGCTGTTTCAGGTCTCTAATCTGCAACCGTTCTCCCGGCAGGAGTTGCGTACCCGCTTCACCACCCTGCAGAAGACTTTCCCGTTCCCAAACCAGGATCACCTGATGCTGCATCCAGTAGGAGATGGCGGAGCGTACCTGCTGAATATTACGCTCACAGCCGGTGACCCGCTGGACCCCGCAGACCTGACCCGGATGGATATCGAATTGCGCGAACAAATCCCCCAGATACTGCAGTGGCTGAGAGATAATTTCCCGGAATTCAAAGATTGCGTGTTGGACAGCAGCGCAGCCCGAATCGGCGTGCGCAACGGCCGGCAGATTTTGGGGCGGAAGACGATTACCTGCTCGGACCTGAATGATAATACCCCGGTCGCTGAACCGGTGGCACTGGGGCGCCGCGGCTACGGCGGGCACGGCGGCAACGCCTTTATCCAAAATTGGGCACAGTCCAATCCCGGCACCCGCGGCATACCGTACGGCGCCCTGCTGTCTCCGGCCGGAGACAATCTCGCAGTCGGAGGGCGGGCCATCAGCATTGAGCCGCGGGCCATCAGCGCGATCCGTCTGATGCTGCAGTGTTTCGCCAGCGGACAGGCTGCAGGCGTGATTGCCGCCATGACTGCAAATCAGGGCCGGTTGCCGGATTATCCATCCTTGCGTACCGTATTGCTGCAGCAGAATCTGCTGCTGGAGTGAAGTATTGCGGGAACGAGGGCGGAGGCAGTTTTTAAGATGGGCGGGAAAGACAGGGAAAAAATCGCACTTTTAATTTTTTTTCGCATTTTTATTTGACAATGCCCGGATATAGAATTAAATTGTCCATACAACTGAGTATTTACTTGCGAAATTCTGAGCATGGAAAGGCAGGTGATGGTAATGAAAAGCCAAGGTTTATCCTCGTTCTTCCGCCGTCGTGCTTTTACTCTGATTGAATTGCTGATTGTGATAAGTATTATTGTGGTGCTGGCCTCGTTGTTATTTCCGGTTATAGGCCGTGCCCGTGAGACCGCCATGCGGACGCTCTGTTCCAACAACCTGCGCCAGATAGCCTCATCGGCCTCGTTGTATCGCAATGACCACAAACGTTTTCCTGAATCAGCCGGACGATTTTTGGAAGACTTTACTCTGTTCTATCCTTATTTGCGGAACCTTCAGGTTTTTATCTGTCCCGGCAACCCTTATGCTTACAACGCAGTCAAGACTGTCAATGATTTGAATGGCCGGACTGACTATATGTACTGGCCCGGATATGGCTGGCCGGATATTGAAAAAAACGGCAATACCAATAATGGTCATGGCAATAATGTCAGTCCTTACAAGGTTGATCCCAGCAACCCGAAATTCGCCCGGGTGCTGGCCAGCAAAATCAAAGAAGGGGTCATTTATGATTCCTGTGGTCCGGCTCACTGCGATACTATTAATATCGCATACCTGAACGATTCGCATGTGGAAGTCCAGGCCGATATGTGCAATCTTTGGATGGTAAATGCCAATGGCAAGCTGATCCTGGACAGCACTACTCCTTTCCCAGCCCGTTCTATTGATGATGAGTACGCGGACAACGGCGGCGGAAACGACAACGGGAATGGAAACGGCAACGGGAATGGGAACGGCAACGGGAATGGGAACGGAAACGGCAACGGGAATGGGAACGGAAACGGCAACGGGAATGGGAACGGGGACGGCAATGGAAATGGGAACGGCAACGGCAAGAAATAGTCTTTTGCCGGTATCTGACTCTGCCGATGTATTTATTGAGTTGTTTCGAGAAAGGTTTTGCAAATTCCCATTCAGAAAGCATCAGTCAGGCTGTTCACTTATTGGTAAATTTACGAAACAAATCTTTTGTTGGTATTGTTTCTGGTAGAAAGGGCAGCGACGATATATTGATTATATCTTCACCTTTTGCGATAGGACTGCAGGGAGTTCTTTCACTGCAGCCCTTTTTCTTGATATCGTTGGTATCTACAGTAGGGGCAGCAGCAGTTTTCAGCCGAAAACATCAATCTCAATAGCTTATGTTATGATTATTATCGTAATTAAAGAACCTAATCTTGAGAATCCCTGTGCTGAGCAAATCAGCAGGGATTATCCTGACTGCAGCGTCTTTAATTACAAACAGTATACCGATCAGGAGTTGCTCGACGCGGCTGAAGGGCAGATGCTGATTGTCCTGAATCACAAGATGGCTATCCCGCATGCCAAGCTGTTGCGTCTGGCTGCGTCTGATCGGCAGGTGCGCATCATGGTCGTCCTGGAAGAGGGGTTCGCGATGCATGCCGTCAATGCCCGCATCGCCGGTGCTGATTACTGCCTGGCAGCACCGTATGAGCCAGCGCACCTGCTGCGGGCAGTAGAAGAACAGTGCACTATTCTACGACGATTGAGCGAGGCCCAGGAACTGGTCAACTCACAGGCTTCCATCAACCGGAAGTATACCTTGGGAGCGGTGCTGGGGGCTGGTCGCCATTCAGTGATGTTCCTGGGCAATGTGGTTAAAACCAGTGATACTGTGGTGATCAAGCTGTTCCGCAAGTCTCTGGCCAGTTCCCAGGAATTCATAGCTGAGTTGAAGAGCAAAGTCGAGTTGCTGCAGGAGGTCACTGTTCCGTCAATGGTGAAGATTCTTGATTTTGGCAACTGGAATGGCTATGCTTATTTGATTCTGAATATCGGCAAAGGCGAGAACCTCTATCAGGTGCTGGGCAAACGCAAACTCGATGAACACGAAATTGCCAAAATCGCTCTGGCATTGACGCGGGCATTGATCGCAATCAAGAAATGCGGCATCCTGCATTTCAATATAAAGCCGGAAAACATCATTTATTATCAGAACAATTTCTATTTGTCGGAATTCGGCTCGTTGTTGCCACTGCCCAAAGCAGACAGCACCGGTTTCCAATATTGGCCTGATTCCGCTTTCACCTGCCCGGAGACTTTTATCGACGGAGCACTGTTCACTGCCCGCAGTGATGTTTATTCTCTGGGACTGATCGTTTATCTGATGCTGCCAGTATCAAAGAATCAGAAATAGTTCGCACTAATATCTAAGCATAACCGTAAATGCCTTTGCGACGAAACAGTTCGCAAAGGCGTTTTTTTTTGTCTTTTTTCTGAAAAATATTAAAAGTTTCAAT
>JAAZIZ010000090.1 GCA_012800565.1 Lentisphaerota bacterium | reverse complement strand
GGGCGCGGGCGGCAACGGTGCCACCTGCGGTTCAAGCATCACCCGGGCGACGGCATAAGTATGGGTCGGCATTGCGGCATTGTTAAAGGTCAGAGTCCAGCGGTTGCCCCAGGTAATGTTGGTGATGCCGCAGGGGGGCAGTCCTCCCAGGGCGGTGATTGGCTCGACCCGTCCCAGAGTACTGAAGGCATTCCAGGGCACCGTGTACTTGACCCAGTCAGTCGATTTCAAGGGAAAGAAATAGGCATAAGTAAAGCTGTTGCCCATCCCGATGCTGATATTGCTCCAGACCTCGGAGCCATCGCCCTTGACATAAAAAGAGATGCCCTGATAGTCATTCCACTTCTCCCGGCCAGGATCGAGCGGCGTGCCGATACTCTTGCTCAGCATTCCCGGCAAGGTGACTTGCATACCCGAATGCCCCTCAGGACCGGCAACGGCGGCAAACTTGACAGTATCCCGGTTGCCTTTCCAGCCGATCAGATTGCGGAAATTCTCAATTTCCAGCGGTTGCCCCCAAAGCATCCCCGCCCCCAACAGCAGCAGTACAGATAAAACATTTTTACGCATCGGATTACCTTTTTTCTCCAGTTCTGAAAATTTGGGTAGCTATTATCAACCATCGCTCTGGTGAGAACTTATCCCGGAAATAAAAAAATGCAATAAAAAGGGGCAAAAAATTGGGCAATTTGACAATGTTGTTATATAGTAATTCTGCAGTTAAGCATAGTTGCTTGTTTACCTCAAGCGAAGGAGCAAAAGTATGCACATTAGGAACCTGAAATCATTTTTGCTGTGTTTCCTGGCAGTTCCGCTGCTGTGCTCTGCCCAGAATGATTTATTGCGCGGCTTGGGTCTGGACAGTGATGTAGCCAAGGAAGAGACTGCGTACACCTGTGTGCCGCTGCCGCCTGCGACGCCGCCGGCTCAGCATTCCTCAGCTGAAGGCCTGCCGCCTCTGCCTTTGCCGGTGGTTCCCCTGCGCCGGACTGAGAAAAAGAATCCACCCCGGCCGCCAGTGCTGATTGCCAAGATCGCCACCAGCAAGCAATCCGACTGGGCCACTAATCCCGGCGACAGCAAGAATCTCCTGAAATGGATGGCTAAGAACCTTAATGTGCATTTCAGCGAAACCAACCTGCCAGAAAGTCATATCCCCTCCGATCCCAAGGCTGTGCCGGTGCTCTATCGTACCGGACACGACGCTTTCAGCTTCTCTCCCGAGACCAGGCAAAAGCTGCGGGAATACCTGCTCCAGGGCGGGACGTTAGTTTTTGATGCCTGCTGCGGCCGGGCCGCATTCGCCAACTCCGCCCTGACGGAGATGCAGCAACTTATCCCCGAACGCCCGCCATATCTGCTCGACACCCACCACCCTCTCTTCCGCTCTTTCTTTGATATCAAAAAAATCAAATTCAGGCCTTATGCGCTCAAAGCCGGAGCCAAAAATGATGAGCCGGGCATTATCGGCATTGATGTCGCCTGCCGGACTGCGGTTTTTCTGTTCCGCTGGGATGTGAGTTGCGGCTGGGATGACCAGGAAGACAACGACCGCCACCATTGCCTGGGCTACGATATTGAGACGGCAAAGCAGCTTGGAGCTAATTTGATGGCCTATATCACCGCTGAACGTTCAGCCGCCCTGCCCTTAAGCCAGGCACTGGATTTCGTGGATGCGGAGAAGAATAAAAGCGGTAAATTTGTGATTGCCCAGGCCAAATACAACGGTCAGTGGAAATGCCGGGAAGCCGGG
This sequence comes from Lentisphaerota bacterium, assembly GCA_012800565.1. Taxonomy (GTDB): domain Bacteria; phylum Verrucomicrobiota; class Lentisphaeria; order Oligosphaerales; family Oligosphaeraceae; genus JAAZIZ01. Next base: position 1,680 of record JAAZIZ010000090.1, on the reverse strand, counting down.
CTGTCGATGCTGCTCAACAGCTTCCATGAACAGACCAAAACGCCGGTGCGCTTCGCCCGCGAAGAGGTCGAATTGAGTTCCACCCGGCTGTTCGATATGCCTTTTGTCTATCTCTCCGGACATCAGGCCTTTGCGTTTACCGAACCGGAACGCGCCAATCTGCGCAGTTTTCTGCTGCGCGGGGGAATCCTGTTTGCTGAAAGCTGCTGCGGACGTGAAGGCTTCAACCAGAGCTTCCGCCTGGAGATGAGTAAAATCCTGGCTGGGCTGCCGCTGGAGCGTCTGACGGCCACGCACCCGCTCTTCGCTTTCCCGAATCAGATCAAAGATGTCCAGCCCCGGGCTGCACTGGCGGAAATGCTGCAGGTCAGTGGGCGCATCCCGCCGGAGTTGTACGGCATCCGATATGATGGGCACCTGGCGGTAATTTTCTCCCCCCGGGGTCTGTCCTGCGGCTGGGAATTGGCGGAATGCCCATATTGCGGTGGCATCCATCCTAAAGATTCCCTGGCTCTGGGAGTCAATATCCTGACCTACAGCCTGCTGCAATAAAAAAGCCACGCCACGGCTGGTATGCACGTGGCGTGGCTTTTTGCTTTTGGTATTGCTGCCGAAGACAGCAGTATATTTTACCTTATTTCTTGGCTGCCTCGACCTGGAAGCGGAATTCCTGATTAGAGGAATCATAGCCTACAGTCAGCGTCTTGCCCTCGCTCAATTCCCCTGCGATTATCATCCGGGAAATCGGATTTTCCAGGCGTTTGGTGATGACTCGTTTCAGGGGCCGGGCACCGTACACCGGATCGAAGCCTTCCGCCGCCAAAGCATCTTCGGCTTCGGTGGTGATGCTGAAGCCGATGCTGTTTGCCGTCAGTCGAGCGGCAAAATCCTGCAGCTGCACTTTGACGATTTCGCGGATATGCTCGCGTTCGAGGCGATGGAACACCACCACGTCATCCAGGCGGTTCAGGAATTCCGGCCGGAAGTAGCTGCGCAGCTCATTGACCACCCGCTGACGCATCTGTTCGTAATCATTGCCGGAGAATTCAGCAATTTCCTTGCTGCCGATATTCGAGGTCATAATGATCACGCTGTTCTTGAAGTCCACCAGGCGGCCCTGGGAGTCAGTCAACCGGCCATCATCAAGAACCTGCAGCAGGATGTTGAACACATCCGGGTGCGCTTTCTCAATCTCATCGAACAGCAGCACGCAGTACGGACGACGACGGACGGCTTCCGTCAGCTGACCGCCTTCCTCATAGCCGACATAGCCGGGCGGTGAGCCTACCAGCCGGGAGACCGCGAATTTCTCCATGTATTCTGACATATCGATGCGGATCATCGCCCGCTCATCATCGAACATCGCTGCCGCCAGGGTCTTGGCCAGCTCAGTCTTCCCGACACCGGTCGGCCCCAGGAAGATGAAGCTGCCGATCGGACGGCGCGGGTCCTTCAGGCCGGCCCGGGCCCGGATAATCGCCTCGGAAACCGCATCGACCGCCTCGTCCTGGCCAATGACTCTCTTATGCAGCTGTTCAGGGATATTCAGGAGCTTCTCGCGCTCGCCCTGAATAAGCTTGCTGACCGGGATATGGGTCCAGCGGCTGATAATCTCGGCGATATCTTCTTCATCGACCTCTTCTTTCAGCAGACGTTCGCCCTCGCCTGACTGGACTTGGG
>JAAZIZ010000089.1 GCA_012800565.1 Lentisphaerota bacterium | reverse complement strand
ATTGAAACTTTTAATATTTTTCAGAAAAAAGACAAAAAAAACGCCTTTGCGAACTGTTTCGTCGCAAAGGCATTTACGGTTATGCTTAGATATTAGTGCGAACTATTTCTGATTCTTTGATACTGCTTTTTTCCCTGTAATGGGTCTGTAGGGCGGCGTGCGGTGGACCGGGGAATCGCCTGGGACGTATGGGGACGTATGGGACGTATGTTACCTTAATGAGATATGCGATTGTAGCTTACCGGTCCCATATCACCTGTCCGGTCTTGCAGTTTATTCCGGCACCAGTTCAGGTCTGCGGCCAGGCATTGTTCCAAGGGTTGCTGGCGCAATTCCTGGGGCAGTACGGCGAAAGTATAGGTTTCCAGTTCCAGGTGGCCGATGTCCTGCCGGGCGAGCTGGCGGAAAAAATTGTCGTCCAGGTCAGTCCTGGTTGAAGTCCTGCCGTTGCTGTCTTCGGCGGTCAACGGGATATGGAAATGGGTGCGCAATTCAGCCGCCTGCTGTTGCCGGGCGAAGTGCAGCCCGGCGGGCAAGTCCGGGAAGCGGATGCTGTGGCGGGAGCCTGGTTGCAGCCGGACGCTGCACTGATGCAGGTAGACTTGCTCCTGGAAAGATTCTGCCTGCGACAGCCCGGCTTGGTCGAAAATCGGTGCGGCGCTCAGCTGTACCTTGGCCAGGCTGATGCCGGCCTGAGAGAATTTCTGCAGGCAGTCAGTCGGTGATTCATCCAGCACGCCTTGGTGACAGGTGTCCAGGCATACCCCCAGGTAGCGGCTGCTGATTTCTCGGGGATGGCAGGAATAACGCCAGTAGGCCTGTTCAAAGAAATTGACCGTCGAGGAGCAGCTGTCAAGCAGACAGTCTGGTTCCGGCTCCAAGCCGAAGCGGATTTGCTTGCCTGATTCCTGTTCCAGAATTTGCAGTGCACTCACCAACTGATCCAGATTCCTGATCGCGGCATAGAGGTCTTTGGGGAGCATCTGCCCGCGATATGCCAGCGGCATGGTGCTGATGCTGCCGCAGGACAAGGTCGCGGGCAGCAGCTGGGCCAGCACTGCAGCTGCATCCAGGCTGTATTGCAGCCTCTCCGGAGTGCTCCAGTCTGGCAGATAGACACTGCGTTTCACCGGGTGACGGTGAAATTCGCCATAAGGGAAGGCATTTACCGTAAATGGGTACAGTCCTTCTCCGGCACAGAAATCCCGCATTTCGGCAATCGCGGCAGGATGGCTGCGGAGGAAAGCGGCGGAGTTGGCGCTGAAGCGCAGCCCCAGGCCGAAATCCTGTGTGAGTCCCAGCAGTTTTTTGATGCGTGGGGGGTAGGTCTGCACTGCCTGGAACTGTTCCTGCCAGGTTTCGCCGGGGTGGACGTTCAGGCAGTAAGTCAGATGACAGCTGTGGTCGCCCCGGTTGATCAGCATGGCAGTGTTCCTGTCCAGCTGCGCAGTGATGCATCGCGGGCGCCCATCACCAGTACGCAGCGCTGCGTCTGGCTGTTCCTGATCATGGTGGCGGCAGTTTCCCGGTCGGGGACATAAGTGACTGGCAGGCCTTGGGCGGCATACTCTTCAGCTACCTCCTGTGAAGTCGGCTTATGACTGCTGCTGCCGCCAGCATAGTAGACCGGCAGGAGCAGCAGCTGGTCACCGTCCTGCAATGATTCCCGCAGGCTTTCGGCCAGAGCCTGGCGCATAAAACCCAGCGGTCCGAAGCCATGCGGTTGAAAAACCGCCAGCACAGGACTGCCAAAACGCTCGCGAGCCGCAGCCAGGGCCGCGGCAATTTTTTCCGGGTTATGGGCGTAGTCGTTGATAAATGGACAGCGTGCTCCTGGTGCTGACATCAGTTCGAAACGCTGCCTGATGCCGGCGAAAGCGCACATTGCTTCAGCCAGTGCAGCCGGGGAGTGCGAAGGCAGAACGAGGCTCAGCATTTGCAGTACCGCCGCGGCATTCCAAGCCGAGTGCCGCCCCGTCTGCCGGCAGCTGATCGGCGGATAGCCCGAGATGATAAAACAGCAGCCTTCCGCAGTGCCCTGATAATGCAGCGGGCGGGCTGAGGAGACATCAGCCGCTGTCTCGGAAAAATATTTCCGATTCAAGACTGGTGGCGGCAAGGCTGCGAGCTGAGCCGGGAGTACTGCTGCTTTCTTTACCCGCGCCAGGAAAGCCGCAAAGACCTCCCGCAGCTCAGCAGTGCTGTAGTGGTCATTGCCGATATTCAGCAGCAGCGCGTAGTCCGGGCAAAACTCGCGGATACTGCGGTCGCTTTCGTCGACCTCAAAGACGGCAAATTCCGGCTCCGGATCGGCAAAAAAGTTTCCCGGTCTGGTTTGGTCTTCAAAATCCAGGCCATAACCGCCGTTGACCATCAGCACCTGCCGGGACAGCTGGCGCAGAGCCGAAGTCAGCCAGCCGGTGACGGTAGTCTTGCCGCAGGAGCCGGCCACCGCAATCCGGGGTATCTGCAGGCGCTGCAGAGTCTGGGAGAGTGCCAGGGCGCGGTGGAAGATGGGCAGTGCGGGGGCTGCTGCCAGGTCGGCATTGCCCGGTTCGATGGCGGCGGAGACCACCAGTGCGTCGGGCCGGAAAGCACGCGGACCGCTGCCGTCCTGGGGAAAAAGTGCTGCTCCTTGTTGACGCAGTTTGTCATAGAGCTCTTGTTTATCCGGCTCTGACAGCCCACGGTCACTGCCGGCTACGGTGTATCCCTGGCGGAGCAGCAACTGCGCCAGGGCGCTCATGCCGATGCCACCAATGCCCAGCAGAAAGACCTTGGCGGGCGGTGGAAGGAATTCCGCCCCATAAGAAATTTGTTCGCTCATTGGCTGCGCCTTTGAAAGTTTGCAAAGTATATTATATATTTTTAGTCCGGAAAGCAGTATAACATAATGTCCGGTGAAGCACCGTGCAAGAACTGCAGCCGGAAAAGCTTCGCCCGGTGTAATGGGTCACTGGTTTGTGACAGGTATTTCCTGTTGCCTTGCAATGGCCTCCATCTTTCGGGTTTACTATGTGGCACGCTTCCAGCGTGCTGCAATTTCGGGGGACGTTTACCCAGGGCGGCGCGGCCTTGCAGGCCGCTTGCCCTGGGCTGGTATCTAGCGCGCTTTCAGCGCTTTCGCCGCTTCGCGGCCAAGGCGACAGACATGCTTCGCAGCGCTTTCGCTGCTTCGCGGCCAAGGTGACAGACACTCTTGGTGCAGCTTGCCAGGGGATATAGCGCGCTTTCAGCGCTTTCGCCGCTTCGTTTTCCGCCATTCTTCAGTTACGATCATGCAATCACCTTTTTCCTTGTCTCAGTCATGGCGCTGGCTGGGAGCAGGATACATCCTGCTGACAGTCTTGCAGGCCGGGCTCTTGCCGCCGCTGCTGTTCGCCGACTGCCTGGCTCCGCTGCTGGCGGCAGCAGTGCTGTGGCAATGGCGCCGGGCGGCAGAAATAGTCCGGGAGAGCCATTATACCCTGCCGGCTTTTTTAACCCTGGCCCTTGCAACCAGCATTTATCACATCTGCCGGGGCAGTGGCTGGGTTTATGATTTTGCCGTCTTTGCCTACATGGCGCTGCTCTATCTCGCCTTCCGGTTGCTGCCGCTGGGGGAAAAGCTGCAGTTGCGCCTGGGGTGGGCAGTAATGCTGCTGCTCCTGGCCGGATTTATCGCGGGAGCGCTGTCGTTCTGTTTTCCGCCCCGGCAGGGGCTGGGGCTCTTTTATCTCGATCCGCATTCCGGCGCACGCGGACTGAGTTTTCTCGCGGTGCGCTACCAATTTCTGTTCCCCAATCCTAATCTGCTGGGCAGCTTCTATATCCTGCCGGTCGCTTTGCTGCAGCCGTATTGGCGGCGTCTCTGCCGCTCCTGCCGGACGCCCTGGCAGTGGCTGCTGCTCTTTCTGGGGGCGGGAATACTGCTGCTGCCGCTGTTTGCCACGGCCAGCAAGCATATCCTGATGACTTTGGCGCTGCTGGCCGGTACTCTGGTTGAGGCGTGGCCGGAAAAGCGCCGGCTGCTATTGCCGCCGGCCATTGTGGCGCTGCTGTTGCTCGCTCTGGTCAGTCTGTTGACTGTGCTGTGGCCTGTTTTTCCGCTGAGCCGGCAATTCCCCTGGATCAATGTCCGCCACCAGGGCAATTATACTATCCATCAGGAAATATATCTGAAAATGCTCTCTGCGGGCAAATTATCCTGGCTGACGGGACTGGGGGCCACAGCTGCACGGCAGCGTTATCCTGATTATGCTGACCGGGCTAAAATCACCCGCATCATGGATGAGTATCATTCCCCGCACTGCGTAGAGCCTTATTGTACCTATATGGACCCGCATAACGAATACCTGAATCTCACCGCATTGTTCGGTTTGCCGGCCGCAGTCTGCTGCTTCGCTTTCTGGATCAGCCAGAAGAAAAAGGCCCGGTGGGGACTGTCACTGTTCCTGCTGGCAATGCTGTTCTGCTGTCTTTGGGACGACCTGCTGAGCAAACGCTGGCTCTGGGTGGCCCTTGCGGTTATGGTTCTGAATGCCTGCCCGGAGAATAAGTCAGACGCATAAACAAGCGCATAATCAGCGACGAGGGCAGCAGATACAGCAGATATTTTCCGCCATGCGAAAACAACCCCCGCCAGGAAAAAAAACGCCGCCGGAATAGATAGCGGCGCTGGATTGCCAGGGTGGCTGAGAGGGTATCTTTCAAGTGTGTCTGTTTCCATTGCTGAGAGGAAATCCGGTACTGCAGCAGCGTATCCGGAAGATTGGCCAATGCATGCTGCTCCAGCGCCCGCATCAGGAACTCGTAATCTTCGCAGCTGCGGAATGATTCGTTGTAATGCCCAACGCTGCTTAAGAGACTGCGGCGGAGCATCAGGCTGGGATGAGCGAAAGGATTTGCGGTCAGCGCCTGGCGCAGTATACGGGCTGGCTCGCATTCATAGCTGCGACTGGCAATGATTTGTCCTTCTTCATTGATAATATCCAGTGCACTGCCGACTCCCTGCAGTTGCGGGTGACTCTGCAGGAATGACACCTGCCGGGACAGGCGTTCCGGCAAGGCCAAATCATCACTGTCCATGATGGCCAGGAATTCGCTTTCCGGTGCAGCATTCCGGAAGAGCAGATTTCGCGAGCGGGGCACGCCCATATTGTGGGGGTTGCGGAACAGCCGCAGCCGTGGGTCGGCCGCGGCCAGGCGCTGCAGAATCTCCCAGCTGTCATCCTGCGAAGCATCATCGACCATCAGAAGCTCAAAATTAGGATACGTCTGGGCCTGTATTGAGGCTACCGCAGCCTCAAGATAACGTGAGGCATTGTAGACCGGCATCAGGACCGACACTTGCGGGAATTTGTTTTCAGGCACGGTATTCGCAACCTCAGGTGAGCGGAATTAACATTTCAGGGCGCAGAGTGCTTCCAGGCTGCTGTCGCACCAGCCTGGAGCCGTCAGAATCTCCTGCAGCAGATAAGCGCAGGCGAGGGCATCATAAAGTGCATCGTGGGCCTGCCTGTCAGGACAGGCGGCCTGCAGCTTCTCGGTCAGCCTCAAAGCATCGCATAAATCTTCCAGTTTATAGCTGCATTGTCCGGGGTATGCGACTCTGGCCAGCGTCAGAGTGTCGAGCCAAGGCCCGAAATGGTGGAAAGGCAGGGACTGCTGCAGCAGGCTGCGCTCTGTGGGTACATTATGGGCCAGCAGTACGCGCCCCTGCAGCCACGGCTGCAGTTGCGGCCAGAGTTCGGTCAAAGCAGGTGCGGCTGCGATATCCTCGCGGATGCTGGCCCATCGCCCTGGGGTATAGGGATTGAAAGGCTGTTCCGGCGGGACTCGCAGCAGTGAGGTGAAAGACTCCTCCAGGCAGACTTTACCATTGCGCAGAGTAACCAGGCCGACTTGCCAGGGCAGGTTGTTGAAGCCCGGGCTGCTGCCGGTATATTCAAAGTCGATGGCAGTGATATCCTGCATTTTAACGGTGATAACGGGGATTCTCTCGCAGCATTGTGATGCGTTCCTGCAGCCGGGCGATTTCATTGCGGAAGATGATTTCCAGGGCTGCAGCGCCTTTCTCGCGGCTGGCCAGTTCCGGATGTCCGGGCACGCCCTGGTCATTCAGCCAGCCGATGCCGAAAGTATTCAAGTCCGGCTGTTCCAGAGCGCCCTGCCGCCCGCCGCTGGGCGGGGCAGGGTAGTCGCGCCCGGTGATCTGCATCATAATGGAGGTCTCAATTTCTCCCGAGTGCATATCCATCGCGCCAGTCCGACGGGTGGCAAAAATCTCCGGCAGCGGGGCTGACAGCGCCGAGAGCAGAATTTTCAGGGGCCGGTCCTGGCGATTGATATCCCTGATGACCGGTGCAAGGGAGAAATTTCCTCCGTGTCCATTGACCACAATCATAATTCGGAAAGACTGTTCTTCGGCCTCCCGGCTGAGATCGCGGATAATGGCCATCAGGGTTTCTGGTCGCAGGGAGAAAGTGCCGCGATAGCCGCTGTGCTCGAAGCTGGTGGCGATAGGCAGTGCCGGCAGCAGTGCAGCCCGGAAATGCTCAGCGATGATTCTGGCCGCATAGTTTGCGATTGTGGTATCGGTGTCCAGGGGCAGATGGCTGCCGTGCTGTTCCAGAGCTCCGATGGGCAGGACGATGATGTCAGTTGGGTCATTAGCCCAGTCCACGGCGGTTTGACGGTAGTCCAGCATATCTTCTCCCAGCGTTAAACAGATTTCGCCCCCGGCACACATTGCGGACAGTGAAATAATGTAACCTTCTTTGCCAGGAACGCAACTGCTTATGGGGGGGGGGAAGAGGCTGCGGTTCAGTATCAAAGAATCAGAAATAGTTCGCACTAATATCTAAGCATAACCGTAAATGCCTTTGCGACGAAACAGTTCGCAAAGGCGTTTTTTTTGTCTTTTTTCTGAAAAATATTAAAAGTTTCAAT
>JAAZIZ010000088.1 GCA_012800565.1 Lentisphaerota bacterium | reverse complement strand
TGCGCCAGGCGGCCGGGTCAGCGGCAATAGCCAGGGGGGCAGCCGCGAAGCCGCAGCGGGTAATCTCGCAACCGGGAGCCTGGACGCTGATGGCGGCCTTGGTGCTGCCGCAGAAATTCAGACCATCAAGGGTCACTTTGCGGCCCTTGATGGTCAGGCCCACCGTACCGCCCCGGAAGATCACCGGTCCGGTGCTGCCGCGTTTGCGCAGCAGCACGTTGCTGGCGGTGATTTCCTGCCCCGGGGGATATTCTCCCGGCAACAGATATACGGTAGTGTTGTCTTTCAGGTTCCGCAGGGTACGCCAGGGGCTGCGGACAGAGCGTCCATCATTATCGTCACTGCCTGCGGGACTGAGGAAGAACACATCCGCATTGTCGGCCAGCCCGCCCACAATTTTGCTGTCGCCCTGGGGACGGTAATCCATATTGTCGATATCGGCCAGATTCTGGCGCAGATCGAGCTTGTTCTTGGAGAGCGTCAGCAAGGTGGGTTCTTCCTGATTGTAGCCGTTATAATTGCAGACGTCATTCTTGCTCAGCAAGCTGTGCAGTCCGCCCAGGACCACACAATTGCGGGTATGAGAGTTGATGCCTGCCGGCTTGATCCAGAGATCGCCGTAGATATTGCTCCAGGCCAGGCAATTCTCAATCAGGCAGTTCTCGGCAGTGCCGCCATAAAAGCGGATGCCATTACGCAACGATTTATAAGTCACGCAATTGCGGATGGTGCTGTTCTTGGACGGACCGAAGCAGACGATATTCCCGCCCGAACTGCAGAACTGCGAGCCGTTGCCCATGGCCACGCAATTCTCAATCACCGTGTTATCTGCCCGGCAGGTGCCAATGCCCCCGCCGTTCAGATAAGCCTGGCAGTTGCGGATGATGCAGTTGTCCGCATCAATCAAATACAGCCCCCAGCGGCCGTTGTTGCCAGGGTAGCCGCCGCTTTCATTGCAGTTGAAACCGATGAAAGTCAGATTCTCAATCACTACATTGCTGAGTTTCTGTTGCCGATTCTTGGGCTCCAGAAACAGTCCGAATGCACGGTTCACAGAGATGCGGAGGTGGTGCTGGGCCGGTGCTTCGCTGTCCGAGGTCACAATATAGAGCTTCCGGTTTTCCTGATCATGGTACCAGGCCGCACGCTTGTAGTCCAAGGCCGCCGGAGAAGCGCTTTGCGCGTAAATCTCCAGGGTGTCGCATTCATTGACCGCTTCTACCGGATGCTCCCAGTCTGCGACCCAGACGAACTGCAGACCCTCAACCCGGCGGAACGCCGGCGCGGGACGGTCGCCGCGGATAAAGACCGCCCCGGGAATCTCTCCCCGAATGGTGGTGGTGTGCTCGGGTGACGATGCGAACGCCAGGCGGTTGCCTTCATAATACTCGCCCGGACTGATGTTCAGGGTATCGCCGGCCTGCAGAACCGACAAAGCCTTGCGGATGCTTTGAAATGCCTGGGCCCGGCTTTTGCCGTCATTGCTGTCGTTGCCGTTGTTGCTGACATATAATT
>JAAZIZ010000087.1 GCA_012800565.1 Lentisphaerota bacterium | reverse complement strand
ATTGAAACTTTTAATATTTTTCAGAAAAAAGACAAAAAAAACGCCTTTGCGAACTGTTTCGTCGCAAAGGCATTTACGGTTATGCTTAGATATTAGTGCGAACTATTTCTGATTCTTTGATACTGGTGCTGTTTGGCCAGGTAGTCTTTGACTGCCTGGGCGGATGCAGGCCACTTTTTGATTTCCCGGTCGCCGAGGATGATGATGCCCTCGATGCGTTTCTGGGCCAGAAATTCCCGCGCTTTCTCCAGCTGATAGCAGAGCAGCTCGGGCGGAGCACCGACATCGCTGCGGCCGTATTCGTGCAGGAAAATCCCCAGGATGATGGGCTTGCCGGGGAAATTCTCTTCGCATTTCTCCAGATTTTCATCAATATTGAGGATATCATCTTTATGCCAGTGCCAGAGATTCACCACATCAATAAATTCCTGCACCAGGCGGAAATGAATCCGGCCCAGCTCATGCACATAAATCACCCCGTAGACCCGCAGAGCCGAATTGTATTTCTTGACGCCGCGGTAGATTTTCTCGAAGCGCTCAGGCAGCAACGCATAGCGGAACGAGGTGCAGAAGTCGTCGCACATCGCGCCCACGATATTGGGATACTGCAGGGACAGCCGGCTCAGCAGCTCGGCATTCTCTTCTTCACTGTTGGCCAATGCCCCGGGAGTACGGCAGTTGCTGTTGACTTGACAGAGCATCTTCGAGTATTTTGCATGCAGGCTCAGCATCTTCTCCGTAGTCGGGCCATAGACATAGACTACATTCCGGGCCTGAAAGAAGTCCGCGCCCCGGACCAGCGTGTCATCGGCCATTGAACCGCCCCAGTACGGAGTCGGGCCACCCCAGACCCAGACCTCATCCGGACTCAGCCGGGCCAACTTCTCCGGCGGAGTGCGCGGCGCCTGGGCGAGGATTTGCCGGATCACATTATCGACTGCGTCGTTCTCCGCTTGAATCTGCCCGTACCAGTTGTGGTTCAGTTCACCAACCAGCGGATCATCCTCAACATAATCCGCCGGACGCGGCGCGCAGGCCGTGCCCAGCTTGTACCCGGGCTGCTTGCTGAGTTCAGCGTGACGGATAATCAGTTTCTCCAGCGCATAATCCAATTTCAGCTGCAGCGAGTACGGAATCTTCATCTGGCACCTTCCTTGCTTCAAATTAAACCGATAAACAGGAAACCGGCAATACAGCGCAGTACACTGCGCTGCCTACGCCTGCCCGCCAGACCGGAACAGTCAGGCTGGACAAACTCAAACATAGAATAATATAACCGCAAGGCGGAACATAACAACCGGAAAAGACAAACTCGGCCGGCAATCGGTCACTTATTGATATTCGCTGCCCCGGCAAGCGGCATCAAGAGTGCCTGCCGCCTTGGCTGCGAAGCGGCGAAAAAGCGAAGCATACCAAGCCCAGGGCCGCGCCGCCCTGGGTAAGAAGACCACACAACCGCACAAGCCCCAACGGGGCGTGATATACCAGTAGCCCAGGGTAAGCGTCCCCCCGAAATTGCAGCACGCTGTAAGCGTGCCACATAGTAAACCCGAAAGAGGGGTTCCATGGCAAGGCAACAGGAAATGCCTGTTATCAATGAGTGACCGATTGCCGCCATTGGGCCGGCGAGCATTTTTACCCGTCCTGTTTTTTCCGGACCGGGCCTGCCCGGAAGCGGGCAAAGTACGGGGTGGATGGTATATTATATGCGTTACAGAGTTGCCGGCTCAAGGCACCAATACTGCTGCCGCACCACGGCCCGGCTGGGGACATTATGGAAGAAAGTTTCGCCCAATTGCCTGTCCTGCATTCTTTTGGCGTCCGCCTCTTTGACTTATTCTGGCGCACTCACCTCCACGAAAGCCAAGTCTGTGAATTCCATTTCATCCGGCGCGGCAAACTGCGCCTGGAATTCACCGACCAGAGCTTTGAGGCCGGACCGGGGGATGTCGTGATTATCCCCGCCAACACACTCCATTGTGACAAATTTGACCCCAGCCGGGAGTTTGAGGTCTTTATGGCATCATTTTCCTGGGGCGAAGCCGAAAAGCCTTTCTTCGCCCGACTGCCCGGGCCAATCATTCATGTCCAGAACGACGAACAGCGCGGGCGCATACGTCGTACCCTGGAGGGACTTTATCTGGGGGCAAACCGCGATACCGATTTCGATCAGCTGCTCTGCCGCTCGATTTTTCATACTGTGCTGCTGTCAGTCATGAGGATCACGACCGGGCAGTCGCCCAGCACGGCTTCTGCCGAGGAACAGCTTTCAGCTGCTGAGAAGAAGAAGCATTGGCTGATTGCCGAGGTGAAACGGTACATTAACCGCAATTTCCAGCAGCAGATCACCCTTGATGATCTATCGACTTCCCTGGGAGTCAGCCAGTACCATCTGTCACGCATTTTTAATGAAATTAGTGGTTTTTCGCTGCCGGAGTATTTGACCATGATCCGCATGGAACAGGCCAAGGTACTGCTCAGCGAAGGGCGTCTCAACATCTCCCAGGTGGCGTATCAGGTCGGTTATGAGGACAGCGGATATTTCTCCAAGGTCTTCAAAAAACACTTCGGCCAAAGCCCCAGCAGTATCACCCTGTCACAACCAGCCCAAAGAGTCTGAGCGTTATGTTCCCCGCAACCGTTAAGATCAATCTCAGCCATATCCTCGCCAACTGGAAATTCTTTGCGGCGTTGCGTCCGCACTGCCGTATGGTGCCGGTCATCAAGTCCGATGCCTACGGGCACGGACTGCCCCAGGTCGCAGAGGCGCTGCAGAAAGCCGGAGCATCGCACTTGGCCGTCTTCACCACCGGCGAAGCCTGCACTGCGCGGCAAGCCGGATTCAGGGGCGAAATCTGGGTACTGCAGGGAATCCTGCCGGATGAAATACCGATTGCAGCTGAGCTCTCGCTGACTTCTGCCTGCTGGAGCCTGGAGAATTCGCGCCTGCTGTCCGAATACGGCCAGTCCCACGGTCTGAACTGGCGGCTGCACCTGAAGGTTGATACCGGCATGAGCCGCCTGGGCTTTATGCCGGCAGAGGTACCGGCAGCCATAAGCGCTTTGCAGGCCCTGCCCAACCTCGAACTGCGCGGATGCTTTTCCCACCTGGCGGTCTCCGCTCAGCCGGAACACCCAGTCACCCGCAAACAGGTACAGACTTTCCGTGACCTCCTGCCGCTGCTGCCGGAATGCTGCCGGGAGAACCACCTCTGCGCCACCGAGGGCATACTCAATGATTTGGCACCGGAACTGCCTTTTGCCCGGCCGGGCATCGGCCTGTATGGTTATACTGAGACCGCCGCTTTCGCCGGCAAACTCCGCCCGGCCATGAGCCTGCAATGCCGCATCGCATCGGTTAAAACAGTCCCGGCCGGAGCGTTCGTGTCCTACGGCTGTCAGCATCAGCTGCAGCGGGACAGCCGCCTGGCGGTACTGCCGTTCGGCTACGCCGACGGCTATCCGCGCTGCCTCAGCGGCGCTGCCGAGCTGCTGCTGCAGGGCCGGCGGGTGCCGGTTCTGGGCCGGGTCTGCATGGGGATGATCATGGCCGATGTGACTGACCTGCCAGAGGTTGCTGCCGGCGACCAGGCCCTGCTCCTGGGGCAGCAAGGCGAGGCTTCGCTCTGGGCGGACGAACTGGCAGCAAAAGCCCATACCATCTCCCATGAAATCATCTGCGGGCTGGGAAAATATCCGCAGCGAGTCTGGGAGCAGCCCTGAAGTGGCAAGATAATCCCGGTCCACGGCAGTCATTGACAGCCAGGAACTGGGTCGCAACGAGGGAAGATGCATGCGTCTTACGGTCATAATTCCAGTTTACAATGAAGAAGCGACTGTCACCAAAGTCATTGACCAGGTACGGAAATGCGGAGTGCCGGATTTGCAGATTATTGTCGTCAATGACTGCTCTCAGGACGGCACCCGTGCCTGCCTGGAGGCGCTGCCGCCGGCCAGCGATCTGCTGATTGTGCATCATGAGCAGAATCAGGGCAAGGGCGCTGCCATCCGCACCGGGCAGGCATTGGTTGACGGTGATGTCGTGGTGATCCAGGATGCAGACCTGGAGTACTCGCCCAGCGAGTTTCCCAAGATGCTGCGGCTCATCGAAAATGACAAGGCCGATGCGGTGTACGGCAGCCGCTACTCCGGCAGCACCACGCTAGTCGATACATTCTGGCATTTTTACGGTAACAAACTCGTCACCGGATTCTTCAATCTGGTAGCCAATCTGCATTTGACCGATATGGAGACCTGCTACAAGATGGTCCGGGCCGATATCTTCAAATCCCTGCAGCTGACCAGCAACCGCTTCGGTTTCGAACCGGAAATCTCCGCCAAACTGGCTAAATTGCGCTGCCGCATTTATGAGGTACCTATCGAATACCGGCCGCGGCCCAGCAGCCAGGGGAAGAAAATCGGCTGGAAGGACGGAGTGGCCGCATTCTGGCATATTATTAAATTCAACCTCCTGAGTTGAACGCTGCAGTATGCGGGCCCACCAAACGCATTCCGCATACCCAGGCAAGGCAGAGGAGATATCACGAGATGGCTAAAAATCAGTCCGGGCTGATCCGGAATTTGCGCGAGGATGACAGCCGGGCCTGGCTCCTGCTGGCAGTAGCAATTTTCCTGTTGCGGGTCACGCCCTGGAGCATGGCGGAATTGTGGTTTGACGAAGTGCTGACCCTGCAGTACTTTGCCATCGGCCAGGAAGACTCGACTTTCCTGGGTATTTTCCGCAACTACATCATGGCCAACAATCACTTCCTGAACAGCGCCGTGTACTGGTGGTGGGTCCGCTTCCTGAACTATAATTTCACCGCCCATCTCCTGCGCTGGCCATCGCTGTTTTTCGGCTTGGCTACCATTGCTGTGGTAGTCCTGCACTGGCGCTATTTTCTGGGCCGGCGCTGGGCCGCTCTGGCGGCTGTGATGCTGGCCATCAGCCCGGTGTTCGGAGCTTTTGCGTACCAAGTCCGGGGATACTCTCTGGCTATGTTCCTGGCCACAGTCGCTTTGTCCGGGGCAATGGAAATATCTTTCGGGCAATTGCGCCGGGGGCAGAAACTCGCCTGCACAGCCTGTCTGCTTCTGCCCTTGGTGATGCCCAGCGCAGCAATGCTGGCACCCAGTCTGGCCTTGCTCATCTTTTTACAGCAACGCAGTGACAAGCAGAGCTGGCAGTGTGCGCTGGCGCGCTCACTGCCCTGCCTCCTGGCCGGTATGCTGGGCGGTTCCTACTACCTGACGCTTTGGGAGCAGTTCCAGCGAGCCAGCCAGGAAGCCGGAGGTTGGAGCAGCTCCTGGGAGGCAGCCGGAGCAATCGCGCTGGGATTCCTTGCCCATGCCGGCTTTGTTGCTCTGCCATCCCTGCTGGGATTCCTGTTCCCCCGCTGGCGAGACAGGAACCACCCGGGGCTGCTGAGCAGTTATGACCGGCAGCTGTGGTTCTGCTGCGCCCTGCCCATTATCGCACTGCTCTGCCTGCGGTTCGGCGGGCGAGCCCCTTTCCCGCGGGTGTTCCTGGTTTATCTGCCGGCAGTGACTCTGGCGGCAGTCTGGGGCGCCAAACAACAGGGGATACTGCGCCGGGCCAGAATTATTTATCCGGCGGTGGTGATTTTGCTGACCGGCTGTCTGGTGGAGAATGCCTGCAGCTATTTGACCCGCCGGGAGGTTCTGGCCGGAAAATCACCGCAAAATCTCCTGCAGCAATATTATCGTGGCGCTTCGGACAACCGCGAAGTGGTATCTTTTCTGCAAGAGAAAGGATTGGCCTTGGGCAGCCTGGTGCTGGTCAATGAATTTGATGCGACCAGCTTCCGCTTCTACTGGCAACTCGCGGAACTTCCGCCTCAGACAGTGCTGGCCGGCAACCGTGCCCCCCAGGATTTCTATCGGCAGCAGAATTTCTCCCAGATGCAGCTGTTCGTCCTGGCCCGCAATGAATTCGAAGCCCAGCAGCTGTTCTATCGGGCCGGTCATAAGGGACCTTTTCACCAGGTCATGCAAACCGATTTGCGGACTCTTTTTGCTCCCGGCACATATAGCCGCTTCTGGCCCAGCCAGGAGCAAAGCGAGCAGCTGTTGGAAAAAGCCTGGCACAATAAATAAGCGCTGCCGGGTCAGGGCTGACCAAAGCGCTGCAGCTCATATTCAGTAATATATTCTTCCATCTGGTGCAGCTCCTCAGGCAGGAGCTTGCCGCTGCCGGAGGCCAGTTCCAGCAACTCCCGGGCGGTGCGCTCAGGCTGCGGCGGCAGATGCAGGCGTTTTTCCCAGCGGCGGGCAAATGCGGCATAGTTTTTGGCCAGGTGACGCTGCTGCGGCGTCAATGGCAGCAATTCCGGACGACGTTGCCGCCGCCAGTAGCGGTACTGCAGATAAACCAGCAGCAGCGCTACGCTAACCCCGACCGGATTCCAGAACAGACGCCACAGAAACTGCAGGACGGATACTAGTGCCATGGCCATAAAACCGCGCTGGACATCTGCCAGACCCTTGTTCCAGAGGTGCTGCAGACGGTCGAAAAATGCGGTCAGAGCGGTCCATTGCTGGTCGTACTGCCGCAGTCCGGCCGGCGGGGTGGGATCAAGGCTCAGCCAGCGCTGGCTTTGCCGGTCATAAGCCTCAACCCAGGCGTGCGCATGGCCTTGCCGGGCGACAAAATAACGCCCGCTGGGGTGTCGTTCCCAGCAGATGAATCCAGTCACATAGCGGGCCGGGATGCCATTCTGACGCAGCAGCAGAACCGCCGCTGATGCAAACAACTCGCAATGACCAGCCCGGGTGTTCTGGAGAAAATGCAGCACTGGATCGCCGGCTGCCGTAACGCTCAGCGGCCGGCGCCCCTGCGGGCGGGCAGATGCGGATTCTTGATAGGCGCGCCTCAGCCGTCGCTGCAGGCTGGGGCTGGCGGTCTGCGACAGGCGCGGTTGCTCATCTTTGAACGGCCCCAGGCGGTAGACAAAATTCTCCTGCAGGTATTCTACCAGCAGCTGCAGCCGCTGATAATCCGAGGTGGTCTCCTCCCAGCCGTCGATATTCTGGCAGAACTGAGCCAGCGCCGGCCTGATTTCGGCGTCCAGAATCAAGTATTGCTCGGCGACCAGGCTTTCTTCCTGCGGCAGATCGAAAGCGGATTGCGCATTGCGCTGCCGAGGAGTGTAAGCGCGGTATCCGGCCTCGCGCTTCCATTTTTCAGGCTTCAACTGGCCATCCTGACCCATACTCAGAGACTCGGCGGCCAGATCAATGCCGGCCAGCGGTGAAGGGACGGGCAACTGGGGCGAATAGAATCCCCCGGCATAATAGATATCCCATTGGGCAAGGGGAAACTCCAGGCAGTCCTCGCGGCGGTATTGACTTAAAGCGAGGAGCCCCTCCTGCTCAGTAACCTGCAGCGGGACAGGCATGGCTTCCTGCAGGTTGTTCCAACGTCCCTGCTCATAATTGTTGAAGCAGCGGGCGCGCAAGTAGCCTGGCGCGGTTTCGCCGATAACGCGCAACAGCACCCGCCGGTCCTGCTTGCCGCCATCGAACCAGAAAGGCAGATTCAAATCTACTTCATCGGCAAAGAAAGGCCTGATCCGGGGCTGCAGCTGCCGGATCAGTGAATGCCTGCCCATGGCCATCAGGGAATGCTCAAAGTCCCTGATTTCCCGTTCGAATTTCTTATGCAGGGTCAGCACTCCCCAGATAGCCGCAGCCAGCAGTACCAGGCTGCCGGCTTGGGCCCAGCGGCACAAGTTCCTGCCGTTCTCTTTATCCTGGCGCTGCCGGGTCAGTTTGAGCAGCAGCAATGACAGTGCCAGTTCAATGCCGGTCAGACAGTTGAAAGCCAGGCGGTAGTTGCTGTTGATCCAGTCATTGCCCCATAGCCAGCGGGTATTGACATGATTGAATTGCACCACGTCACCGCAGGTACCGAGGATAAAGACCACAGCTGTCAGGGTCATCCCGCAGGCCAGACTGGGATAGGGAAAAAGGCAGCTGGCAATCGCAATATTCAGAGCAAAGGCGCAGTAGTATTCCGAGCGGAAGAAAAAGCTGAAGAAACCCAGGCGCCCGCGCTCATAGGGGAACAGATAGGCCAGCATGGTACCCACGATGATGGCAACCAGCAGGCTGTAAGTCACCGTACGGTCGCTTACCGGCAAGGGGCGGCGGCGGGTGAACAGCAGAACCAGGCCACCCAGCAGCATCAGCGGCAGATGGGGAAGATCGGCCAGCAGACCAATAAAGGCGGCAACCAGCAGCAGCTGCACACTGATAGTGATGCGGGCTGCCAGACTGAGGGCCGGCGTGGTTTGCTCCAAGGTGGTTTTCATAAACACTGTTCAGACTCAGCCAGAGTACAAGGAGACAACGCAACCTTACAGGGTGGTGATTTTTCCATCCAGGATATCCTCCGGCCGGAGGATGATGGCATCTGCAGGCGTACCCCAATTTTCACTCAGCAGCAGCAGTTTAACCGCTACTTGCCGCCGGCGCAGATGCTGCAGAAACTCCTGCCGTTCCTGGTCATAGCCAAGCAGTATCACCACCGCGTTGCCCAGGTCTGCTATCTCATCCAGAATCGCGGCATTGAGCTCCTGCAACGTCGGCTTGGTTTCCGGCTCGACCTCCGCCAGGACATCCAGCAACGCATGCAGAGAGGCGACATTCCGCCCAGCCTGCAGCCGGCGGACCTCCTGCCCGGCGGCAAAAAGATCGATCAGACAATCATCGTCAAGCAAAAATTTTGCCACTGCGGCGGCCAGTGACAAGGCGGCTTCAAGTTCAGGCAATTGGCCTTCCAGCACGACTTTGCTGCGGGCCTGGTTGCGGGCCAGCATCTGTCTCAGGCGCTGGGTAAGGCGTTGTGGCGGCGGCTGTTGGCCGACACAGGTATCGACGATCAGAGCAGTACGGCTGATGACTTCATCTTTATATTCCTTGACCACCAGATCGCCGCGGCGGGCACTGCTGGGCCAATGGATATGCTTAGGATTGTCCCCTTCACGGTAATCGCGGCAACCCTGAAAGTCCAGGAAATCGTTCAGCGCCAGTATCCGGTCCAGGCCGCGCTTCTGCAATTTCCGCCCCGAGGGCAGGCTCAGTTTTTGCAATGGGTGCCAGGACGGATGGACAATCAGGGTCTCATGCTGCAAACTGCAGCTGGAATGCCGGCTGATGCCAAAAGGGAAATCCGAGGTACCACTGGTCTGCCTGAGAAAATATTTGCCGCGTCTGGCGATGATATAATGTCCTTGCAGCTCCTGCCGGGCTCGGCCAGGCAGGCTGCTGATGGTGGCCGGGCTCAGGCAGCGGAACCAGCGCTGTCCCAGGCTTAAATCCATCTGCAGGCGGAAAGCAGGCAGCCAGGAGCGATTTTCGACTGTATATACGATTTGGAACGGCTGTCCGGCGCAGGTACGTTCCGGCAGCCGGCGTCTGATTCTGAGACGCGGCCAGAAGATAATTCCCAATACCAGGTCGCAGCAGAACAAGCCCAGGAGCACCAGCACCAGCAGCCGTACCTGTGCTTCCGGAATCATGCTGCTGTGCAGGGTGAACAGGGCTGCCACCGGGATGACGCAGAGGGCAGGCAGACTGAAGATGCGTGTGCCCCAGCCCAAGGCCCACCAGAAGCTCATAACAATGGGCGAGCGATACCCGGTGCCGGCCGGACGGCGGGCATAACAGCGCGGGCCCGCCAGAAACCAGGCCAGGCAGCGCTGGTAATGTCCGGACAGCCAGCGCCAGAACCCCCGCAACGGCGGAGTAGATTGGACAGAGCTGATGGCAGACATTGGCAAAAGATCGTGCAACAGTTGAGGCTGAGCCGTGCGCCAAACCCTGCCCGCAGCCGGTCAAGGTTTCCTGGCATTCCAGGCCGGCTGAGCATATTTGCGGGCGGCTCTGTCCGCAATGGCCTGCAGCAATTCAGACGTGGGCGAGAAAGGTGTGGTTTCCACCTGCATGACTTCAGCCAGGCCTCGCAGGAGGTGTACAGCCAAAGTCGGGCGCGGCACCGGCAGCGGGCCGCCAAAATGCAGGCTGCCCTGGTGCAGGATGCCGTCCTTGGTACGGCGTTGAGCGCTGCCAGCGACCTTGCGCTGCTCAAGCATGATGTCATAGCGGGTGGGATTCGTGAAGCAGACCATGGAGGAGCGGTCCACCTCGGCGGAGATTTCCTGGTCCGACAGGCTGGCCGGCATATCCAGATGCAGGAGTGCGGCTTGTACCGAGCGATTCAGCCAGTCATAGCTGAGTTGGCGGTTCAAGCCAGTCAGCCAGTGCCCAGCCGGGAACACCACCGTGTAGGTAAAGTCAAAATCATGGTACACTACGCCACCGCCGGTCGGGCGGCGTACCACGGCAAAGCCTGCGGGAGCAGCGGAGAGGCTCTGCACGTACCCCAGCGAGACGGCTTTGCGGTCCCATTCATAAAAGCGCAGCAGCGGCCGGCCGCGGCCGCAGGCAGTCTCCAGCAGCACTTCGTCGGCCGCCATATTGAAAGCCGGCGAATGCGGTCCGTCTTGCCAAAAATCCCACAATTCACTCATGTTGCGTGGAATTATCAGAATTCGAATACTGAGTCGCTGAGGCGCCGTTTCAGTTCGTTCAGCACGGCAGTCTCAGCCGCCAGGTCCGGGGCGACGAAAGTCGCGCTGAAGCGCACGAAGTGCCCGACGTCATCCCAGGGGACGGTGCTGATCAGCTTCTCAGTAATCAGCCACTGGCTGAATTCCTCCGCGTTGGCAAAACGCCGGCCGTTTTTGACCCCCTTGGGGATTTCGACAAAGAGGAAGAATGAACCCTCCGGCATACTGGCATTAAAGCCGATCTGGCGCAGTGTCTCGACCAGCGCCGCCAGCCTCCGGCGGTACTTCTCACAGATAAGCGGGGTGATGGCCTTCTGGTTGGCCAGAGCCTTGGCAGCGGCTTTCTGGATGGCCAGGAACTGCCCGCTGTCAGCATTGTCTTTGACCGTGGCGAAAGCCTTGACTGCGGCGGCATTGCCGCAAATCCAACCCAGGCGCCAGCCGGTCATATTGAAACCCTTGGACATGCTGTGCAGCTCAACTGCGTACTCCATGCCGCCCGGGCGGGAGAGGATGCTCAGGGGCTGGCCCTTGAAATTCAGGGGTGCGTATGGCGCATCCACGACCAGCAGACACTGGTTTTTGCGGGCAAAAGCGATCGCCTGGTCATAGAATTCCGGGGTTGCGGAAGCGCCGGTGGGGTTGTTCGGGTAATTCAGATAGACCAGTTTGCAGCGTTTCTTCTGGTCTGCGGTCAGGCTTTCCAAATCAGGCAGGAAAGCGTTTTTCTGCAGCAGCGGCAGGTTGACCACTTCACCGCCCAGGTATTTTGTCCAGGTACCCAGGACGGGATAACCGGGGACGGTCATGACGGTGATGTCACCGGGATTGATGAAACAGGCTGGCAGGAGCGTCAACGCCGACTTGCTGCCGATGCTGTGATTGACTTGGGTGTCCGCGCACAGGCTGACACCATAGAGTTCCTGCATATATTTGACTACCGCATCCTTGAATTCCTGGCAGCCATTGTCGGAGTAGAAGCGGTTCTCAAGCTTCGCCGCCTCACTGGCCAGTGCAGCGACCACTTCCGGGAAGGCCTTATCGTCAGGTTCACCTACACCCATATCAATCAATTCGATGCCGGGGTGCGCTTTGCGGGCCGCGGCCTTGGCACGCTTGATTTTCTCGAACTTATAGATGGTGGTGTCTTTGCCGAAAGATGCTCCGCCGATGCGCTCGGCAAACAAAGATTGCAAATAACTGTCTGACATTGAACACTCCTCTTGCTGGAATAATAAGGGGATTAAGAGCAGTTAAATAATTAAGTTTACATTTCCGGTTTCTTTTGGCTGCCTTTTCCCTGTTCTGTCAGTCGCGTATGTGTATGCGCTCCTTTCAGAACAAGGAAACAACAACTCAAAACAATTCCAGAACTGTTGCCTTAATTATTTACCGACTCCTTACTGACCACAGCATTTCTTGTATTTTTTCCCGCTGCCGCAGGGACAAGGTGCATTGCGGTTGATTTTTGCGGTTTCCCGCACGATGGGCTTGCTCTGACTGGGCAGCTGCGCCTCCTGCTCCTCTTTGCTGGGGGGATGGAACAGCTTCTTCAGTTCAACTTTCGGGTCCGTAAAACTGCTGTCGTAATTCTGCAGCAGCATTTTCTTTAACTTGTCCTGCCCCAAGTCGAAAAAAATCTGCAGGGTCTTTTCCGGCAGCAGCAGGGACAATTCCGGACCGCCTTGGCGGTAAAAACGCATCACCTGGCCCTGCAGATTCTTACCATCAACGGCGATGGCATTGACGATCATAGCCATGGCGAGCTGCGGATTTTTCAGTCCGCCCAGATTTTTTTCCAGCAGCAAGCGCAGGACGTTACTGATCTCCTGGCTGCTGTTGGTTTTGCTCAGCCAGCGGAATAAAATGCACATCAGCAGCTGTTCGCGCACCATATCCGACAAGTCCCGCTCAAGTATCATTTCGCCCAGCAGGGGCAGTTGATCGGGCCGGAGCAGGCGGCTGAGCACTTTGGGCATCTCATTGAACAGCCAGTCATCCTGGGGGAAAACAGTCGCCGTTTCCGGGTGGCGCAGGATGGTCAGGAAATCATCCTTAGTCTCCTGGTCGCCAGCCAGAGCCAGATACAGCAGAGCCAGGCGCAGTTCCTGCCGGGCTGAAGCGTCTTTCAGATTGTCAGGTTGCGCGGCAGCCTCGGCCACAATGCTGCGCATGACGGGCAGATGGTTCTGGGGTTCAGTCAGCCAGGCGGGAAAAGCCTCGGTGATTTCTGCTTCATTATCTTGGGCCCGCAGAAGACTGCGGAATGCTGGTGTGTCCATTGCTGGTACTTCAATTGGTTCGGGGAAAGAAATGCGGCAAAACCATACTATAATCTATCTGCCGCTAATCTCCAGTCCTGCACTGCAGGAGGAAAGCAACTGCAGGGAACAATGGAATGTGCGATTTTAGAGGGTGTCCCAAAAGGGTTCCGGGCGCATTTTATCCGGTAGATTACGCAGATTGTCAAGATTAAGAATCACTAGGATTTCACAGAGGGTGAGCTTGTCCGACCCGTCCGACCTGTCCGACCTGTCCGACCTGTCCGACCTGTCCGACTTGTCCGACTTGTCCGACCTGTCCGACCCGTCCGACCTGTCCGACCTGTCCGACTTGTCCGACCCGTCCGACCTGTCCGACCCGTCCGACCTGTCCGACCCGTCCGACCTGTCCGACCCGTCCGACCCGT
>JAAZIZ010000086.1 GCA_012800565.1 Lentisphaerota bacterium | reverse complement strand
GAGGGTGTACTGCCGGTGCGGGTATACCAGGCCGACAGCAGTGACTGCAGCAACCTCCTGCTGGCCCGCACTCCCACCGCCTACGGCTGTGATATCGCCAGACTGACCGGTGAGCAGAATTTCCTGCCGCCTTTTGCAGCTGCCGTCGATTCCAGCTCGCTGAAGTGGATTATAAAGAAGAAAGTCGGCGACCGCATTGTCTATCCGCAGGGCGAAGTCAGCGTGCACCGGACCATGCAGGCGTCAGTCTTCCAGGCCGGAATACTGCTGGACGAAAAGACCTTCAGCGCAATCTTCCCGAACCATCAGGGGGCGAACTTCTTCCTCATCCCCGACCAGCAGACTGCGGCAGTCTGCCGAGAGTATCTCGCCGACTATGGCGTCACCCTGCAGACTGCCGCCGAATTCATGGCCCGGGCCGAGAACGTGCAGAACCGCTATCTGGCAATCTTCCTGCAGCTCGGGCTGCTCGGCTTCATTTTAGGGCTCGGCTCGCTGCTGCTGCTATTGCTGCGCAATCTGCTGACCCGCAAGGATGAAATCATCTTCCTGCAGGAGACTGGCTGCAGCCAATCGACGCTCTTCTGGCTTTTTTGCAGTGAGAACCTCAGTTTATATCTGAGCAGCGCCCTGAGTTCTTTGCTGCTCCTGCTTCTGGTGGCGCTTTTTGCCCGGCTGCATCTGCCCACCCTGGTGCTGACCTGGGTACTGTTGTGCGCCCTCGGCTGCACTCTGATTGCATTCTGCCACTGGTGCTTCTTCCGGTGCCACCGTCTGCCGCAGATTGCATCAGGACAGTAATTTCTGCAGCCGTTCGGCGATGGCCTGCATGAACTCCTCGGAATCGACTGCCTGCGCCGGCAGGCCCGGCTCTACCAATGCGACCAGGTCCTTGGTCATAATTCCGTCTGTGATGGTCTGCAGGGAGGCTTTCTCCAGGGCTTTGGCAAAAGCCTGCAGTTCCGGCAGATGGTCGAGTTCGCCGCGTTTATTCAGGGCACCCGACCAGGCGAAGATGGTGGCGATGGGGTTGGTGGAGGTTTTTTCGCCCTTGAGGTACTTGTAGTAGTGCCTGGTAACCGTTCCGTGTGCGGCCTCGTATTCGGTCGTGCCATCCGGAGCCACCAGCACTGAAGTCATCATCGCCAGGGAACCGAAAGCAGTCGAGACCATATCCGACATCACGTCTCCGTCATAGTTTTTGCAGGCCCAGATATAGCCTCCCTCGGAGCGGATCACCCTGGCCACTGCGTCATCGATCAGGGTATAGAAGTAAGTGATGCCCAGCTCGGCAAACTTTTCCCGGTAATTCTCGTATTCCTGTTCAAAGACCATCCGGAATTCGCCATCGTAGATTTTAGCGATGGTGTCCTTGGTGCTGAACCACAGGTCCTGCCGGGTATCCACAGCATACTGAAAGCAGGATTTGGCGAAAGACCTGATGCTCGCCTCGGTATTGTGTGCGCCCTGCCAGATAGCCGGGCCATTGACCTTCTGGACCAGCAGAGTCTGTTTTTTCCCGCTGGCACCGGTGAAAGTCAGGTGACACTCACCCGGTTCGTCCGTACGCAAGTCGACGCTCCTGTAGACATCGCCATAAGCATGCCGGGCAATGGTAATGGGCTTTACCCAGTTCTTGACCACTGGCCGGATCGAGGGAACGGTGATCGGAGCCCGGAATACCGTTCCGTCGAGGATAGAACGGATGGTGCCGTTGGGGCTTTTCCACATCTCGGTCAGTTCGGGATATTCCTCCATCCGCTGACGATTCGGGGTGATGGTCGCGCACTTCACCGCCACGCCGTATTTGCGAGTGGCCAAAGCGCTGTCGATGGTTATCTGGTCCGCGGTAGCGTTGCGGCTCAGCAGACCCAGATCGTAGTACTCGGTATGCAAATCCACAAAGGGCAGAATCAGGATATCCTTGATCATCTGCCACAAAATGCGGGTCATCTCGTCACCATCCATCTCCACCAGGGGAGTCGTCATGCGAATCTTGCTCATATTCTCTTGTGCTCCTTATGCTGGCCGACACTCCTCCAGGCCGGCACCATCATTGCACCGGCGGGAAAAATTGTAATATAATATCGCGTTCTGATGCCGGCAAATAATTTGGGACGCATGGGACGTATGGGACGTATGGACATTGGCAATGGGAGGGCAGCGCTGCCCGGAACAACTGAACCTGTGTGCCGCGCCTCCGGCGCGGGAGGAGGTAGGAGGCAGCGGTCCCGGGGTTCGCGCTGTACGCACATCAAGTGAAGAGTATGGGACGTATGAATGAGACAATGCGATAATGGGACAATGGGAGGTGCGATTTCAACTTACCGGTCCCATTGTTCCATTCATAGGTTTCATAAGTCCAATACGTCTCATGCGTTGCCACTTTTGCAATCTGCTCTGCGGGCGGCCCATTACCGGCTGAAAAACGCCTGCTTCACTGGCAGTGCTGCCTTGCCGGGTTATATTTTAACACTGTCGCGGGTGCTTTCCCGGGGCTGTTTGCCGCGCCTGTGGTTGCGCAGGCTGAAATTCTTTCCTGCCCTGCCGTTATTATGCCCACTGCTGCCATTGCCACTTTCGGCTGCCGCTTGAACCAGGCCGACACCGCTTTGCTCGCTGATGAACTGCGTCAGGGCGGCTTTACAATTGTGCCCTGGGGCAGCCCTGCCGATCTGCAGATCATCAATTCCTGCTCAGTGACCGGCACGGCGAGTCAGAAAAGCCGCCAGGCAGTCCGCCAGGCCCGCAAGATTTCTCCGCAGTCTTTCATTATTATCGCCGGCTGCGATGCCTCGGCCGAGGCGGCGCTCTGGACGGCAGACCGCGATGTCGATCTGGTGTTGCCCAATCCCAAGCCGACCGCGCTGCTGCCGTTGCTGCCGGCAAAGCTGCACCATTCGGCCGCGGTACAGCGCAAGCTGATTCCCGGAGTGCCTCTCAGTGAAGACTTCCGCCATCCCGGCACAGGGTACTTCTTTGACCGCACCCGGGCCAACCTGAAAATCCAGGAAGGCTGTGATTTTTTCTGCAGTTACTGCCTGGTGCCATCGACCCGGGGCCGGGCTTATTCCCGTAACCTCAATGATATACTGCGCGAGGCCGAAGCGCTGCTGAACCGCGGACACCGGGAGCTGGTACTGACCGGAGTGAACATCGCCACCTACCGCAACTCCGGCCTGGACCTGGCCGGTCTGCTGCTGCGCCTGCTGACCCTCGACCAGTCGTTCCGCATCCGTCTGGGCTCGACTGAGCCCGGCCCGGTTCTGGAGCGGGTGATCGAAGTCATGGCTGAACAGCCGCGTCTCTGCCGTTTCCTGCATCTGCCCGTGCAATACGGCGAGAGCAGCATTCTGCAGCGCATGCGCCGGCATTATACCCCGGCAGAGTATGCACAGTCGGTCATCAATGCCTGGGAAAAAGTCCCCCTGCTCTGCCTGGGCACGGATGTCATCGTCGGCTTCCCCG
>JAAZIZ010000085.1 GCA_012800565.1 Lentisphaerota bacterium | reverse complement strand
GGGGTGAAGTCGGCCGGATGGCTGAACAGCACAAACCAGCTCCCCTTCAAGTCACCCGGGATGTTCATCGGACCATGTGTGGTTTTGACCGACAACTCAGGAAATTTGTCACCCAATAACGGCATGTTGTTTCTTGCTTCTTCCATTCTTCTCTTCTCTCCTTGCAGTAGTACCTTGACCTCAGAAACCGGCCATAAGACGCAGTTCCCCTGAACAAAAACACAATTTACAACCTGCAATCAGGCAAGGTTATATCACTAAGATAAGACGCAATTAGCAGGCGGAAGTTCCCGTAATCCGCACAGATTTTTCCTCAATGCCAGGGCATCTCTTGTTATACGGCAGAGATGCTTTTCAAATGGAATGCTCAGCATTCACAATTCATAAATTTCTCCGGAGCGTGCCAGCCTGACCGGGCAGTGCAAATGCGCCTGAAAGTATTCAATGGCAGCCGCCCCGGTACAGTGACCAAGAATCAGCTGCTGCAGATCAAGTTTCTGCAGGTATTTGACAGTCTGACGCAAACGCTCCGGAGAGGCATGCAGAAGATGCAGCCCGCCTATGATGGTTCTGATCTTGGTCTGCGGAGCATTGCGCCTGCAGTGCTCCAGAGTGTTGATGATACCGCTGTGACAACAGCCCTGGACTAGTGTGCCATCACCCAACAGCAGGGCCTGCTCGTCAGACAGAAAATCCTGTTCCGGGCCAGACTCTGAGAGAAAAAACGGCCCGCCGCAGTCCTCTCCCGATAAACGCGGAATCGGACCGGTCAGAAATACCTGCGGGAAAATTTCCCGGAACGTGCTTATTTCCTGGAATTTGGCCGCATTGTCCAGTGCCTGGCGAGATGCCGCGGGAATGGTCAGCTCATGCGGCTCCTGCCCAGGATGACGGCTGTAACGCCGGCAGGTTAATCCGGGCGCGGCATAAATCTCCAGCTCAGGCACGACTGCAGCCAGAGCGGCCAGACCACCAGTATGATCAAAATGGCCGTGACTGAGGATCACCCGACGCAAGCTCCCGGCGGCAATGCCCAGTGCTGACAGATTGGGCAGCAAAGCCGCTCCGGCACCGGTGTCAAATAAAAACCGTCCGGAAGCACAATCCACA
The DNA here is from genome assembly GCA_012800565.1 of Lentisphaerota bacterium. Classification (GTDB taxonomy): domain Bacteria; phylum Verrucomicrobiota; class Lentisphaeria; order Oligosphaerales; family Oligosphaeraceae; genus JAAZIZ01. Next base: position 2,448 of record JAAZIZ010000085.1, on the reverse strand, counting down.
ACCAGAGCAAAACCATGCTCAACGGCTAAATCCCGGGCGGTCAGATTGTCAACTACGATGGTGAATTTGCTCATTAAACGGTCTCGGCACTATTGCTTTGAATGGGCGCGTTTGGCGGCAGCAACGAGGCGGCCGGATTCAGAGCTGGAAGTATTTGCGCGCATTCTCACGGGCGATTTTCTGAAAGACCTCTTCGCTGATTTTCCCCTTGGCCCGCCAGTCCAGCAGCAGCTCCTGGGTGCGAAAAGGCATGCCGACGCAACAGAAGTCGGTGCCGAAAAACAGTCGATCCTGAAATTCAGTCAGGAATTTCGGGCCATAATCATGGTCCCGGTCCAAGGCGATGAAAGCATCTGAGAGCTCACCATAGAAATTCCCATACTGCCGCAGCAGCTTCTGCAGAACTCCCTCCTGCGTGACTGGAGTGCAGGGGGGAATCCACCCCACCTGCTCGCCGCCAGGCGTAAAAGCCGTTTTCCGGCGGGCAGGAGTCTCCAGCGGAGCAATTTCTGCCCAGATGGTGGGGCCGTGGCCGATGAAGTCAAGCTTCGGGAAACGCTGCAAGGAATGCTCGAACAGAGTCAGACCAGGCTCGTCATAGAGTCCGAAATCACCGCCGATCCGGTCAGAGCCATCGCAGGTCACCGGCAATCCCACCGCCTCGGCATGTTTAAACAGGTTCTGGACCAAAGGATCGCCAATTGAGAGGTTCGGCATGATTTCGCCCACCCCCTTGCAACCTTTGTCCTTGTAATAGCGCAGCAGTCGGTCCAGCGGCGCATCGCAGGAATTCGTCATTGCCCGGGGGTCGATATTGCAGAACGGGATAAAGCGGTCGGGATATTTCTCCACCATTTCCAGGATATCCTCATTGGCCTGGGGCAGGTAGATTTCCGGGTTGACTACCGGCAGCAGGCAGCCGCGTTCAATGCCGGCAGCATCATAGCGTTCCAACACTTGCTCGGCAGTGGGGAACTGGGTCACAAACGGCACCGATATCCGGTACGCATGCGCATGAATGTCAATAAACATCTTGCTCCTCCGTATAAAAGTGATAAAACCCGCAGCCCAAGAACTTATTTCCGCCGCTGCTGGCGATGGATGGCGGCCTGCAGCAGGCGCCCGATAATTTCCGGATAGGTGACTCCGGCCACCTGCAGCAATTGAGGATAGAGACTGATTTTAGTAAAACCCGGCAGGGTATTGATCTCATTCACCACCCAGCTTCCGTCGGGAGGCAGGAAAAAATCGACTCTGGCTAAGCCGTCACAGTCCAAAGCCCGGAAAGCCCGAATAGCCAGGGCGCAGACCTCGGTCACATATTCCGGCGACAAATCTGCCGGGACACACAACTTCGCGCCATCAGCCAGAATGTACTTCGCCTCATACGAATAAAACTCTGCATTGGGAATGACTTCGCCGGGCGGAGGACAGAAAATCTCTTCTCCGTCCGCCAGCACTGCGCATTCTATCTCCCGGCCCTGGATCGCTTCCTCCACCAGTACTTTGTTATCATAACTAAAAGCCAGTTCCACCGCCGCCGCCAGCTGCCCGGCCGTCTTGACCTTGCTGATGCCGACCGAGGAACCGGTGCAGGCCGGCTTGACAAAAACCGGCAGGCCCAGGTCTTCCAGGCAGGCCGACAACTCCGCTGCCGTCGGCCTGCGCCGCAGGATTTTAGCCCGGGCCGTACGCAGACCGCTGGCCTGCAGAATGATCTTTGTGACCGACTTGTCCATGCAGTTGGCAGAACTCATCTGGTCACAGCCGACGTAAGGCAGACTCAGCATCTGGAACAGTCCCTGGATGGTACCATCCTCGCCATTGGCACCATGCAGCATCGGGAAAGCGACATCCACCGCCCATTCCCGGGCAGTTCCCAACTCCAGCAGACAAACCCGCTCTTCGGTGCGGCAGAGGCAGCAGCTGCGCCCCCCCTCTTTCAGGCGGACTTTCCTGGGATCATCCTGATCCTGCAGGAAAACCTGATCGCCATAGAGCTTCCAGGTACCATTCCGGTCAATGCCTACCACCTGCACCTGATACTGCTCGCGGTCTAAAGCCTGATATACGCTCCAGCCGGACAACAGAGAGATTTCGTGCTCCGGCGACTGACCGCCGCAAAGCAGGCATACTACCGGCTTAGGCATGGAATTATTTGCTCCTTTCTGCTTGGGTCATCAATGAAATTGAGGTAATGCCGGCATTGTGCGCCACGCGCATCACCGCCACTACTTCCTCATAAGGACGAGCGCCGTCAGCCCGCACCAGTACATTCAGAGTACCACCACGCTGCCGTTGCATTTCCTGCAGCAGCACGGACAAATCATGCAGGGCGACCGACTGTTCATTCAGGCTGATTACGCCGACCTCATTCAGGGAGATGACGACTGGCTCTTCGACCTCCTCTGCAGTCTGACTGCTGTTCATTTCCGGAGGAGTGACATC
>JAAZIZ010000084.1 GCA_012800565.1 Lentisphaerota bacterium | reverse complement strand
TTCAACTGGTGCTTCACTACCGGAGCTACCGCCGCACAAAAACTCAACTACGTGCCCATGCCGCAAAATGTTGTCGACATGATCACCGCCCAAGTATTCAAATAACGAGATCGGGATAGCAAATAGCAAGCATTCACCGCTCTAAAAGCTATAAAAAAGCCTCTAATCTGTTATGGATTAGAGGCTTAAAATTTGGTGTTCCCCCGCTGGACTTGAACCAGCGACCCGGTTGATTATAAGGCACGCAAAGGCCAGGAAAAATTCTTGGAAAGCGGCTTTGACGTATTACCTGGCAGCTTCCCGGCCAGGCTTATTTTTCCTCCATATTGACGATTTTCCAAGTTTTATCCATTTTCAAGCGGACTTCCATAACGCCTTTTCTAAAGACGCCGGGAGCTTTTTTTCCGTCAATGGTAACGCGCTGATTTTTCCCCGTACGAACTTTGAGCACAACAGGAATTTCCGGCAAAGGCAGAATCACCTGTTCCGTCATTCTGAAAGGCTTGTTCCGAAGGGAATGCCGCAGACTGCCGTGATGCAGGAGCATAAATGAACGGCAGCGGCTGTCCGGACTTTTCCTGGCTACGACTTCAAGCCCGCCTGCCGGAGAGACCAGTTCACAGTCGGGACGGTGAATTTTCCGGAGCAGAGTCTTCGCCCACGCAAGGTGTTCGAGAGCTCGGTCGCAGTAGTCGGTAAAGACCGGAGCATTGAGGAACCATACCTTTCCTTTTCCGAAATGGTTCACTGTCAGCAGCGGGACATCGGACTGCTCCGCGGCGCAGGAATTATATCCCCCGCCCATCAGCGTGAAATCGTATTGCGGATAACCGTAAAGGAGAGGAGTTGCGCCGTTGAGCCTCAGGTCCAGCACGTCTCCGCAGCAGAGAATTTTTTCTTCATCGGTTTCGGTTTTGCGCCATGGCGGCAGATAGACAGCCTGCTGCCAGGGCGTTTCCCCTGCGGAAACCTTGAGATAATCCGGCACCTGTCCGCCGGTCAGCTGCGGAATGGTTTCAGCAAAAAGAACCTTGCCGCCGTTGAACACGAAATTACGGATGGTCGCATTGGTCTTGTCATCAAACCATGACGCACCGGAAACAATCAGCAGACGATCTTTTTTCAGATGCTCGGCAAAAGTCATTTCCGGAGCGATCATAAACGGAAATCCCGCATCGGCAAGCAGGATGGGAAGACCGAAAAAGACCGAGCCCGGGCCATCAAAATCGAACCTTCCGGACCTGCCGAAAAGCTCCCAGTTTTTTCCGAAGACGGAAGAACTTGGGAAAAGAGCAAGAAAATCCGGCGCAAGGTCCATATCGCAATCCGGGAGACGGCGGTTGATTTCATCAACGGTGGAGACGATATATTTCATGGCGGCGATTGAGCCGGGAGCCATGCGGCATTCAGGATGCAGCCGATCCCCTACACAGAAACGCTGCCCATAGGCGCTGATGCAGGCGGTTTTGTAGGCCATCGTTTCTCTGGAACAGCCCGAACGGTCGCCCCAGCCCCGGAGGAACCGTTCGATGAACACATCACCCGTAATTTTGAAAGATGAAAGATAATTTGCCATGAAGCTGGGCCAGGGATAACAGGCGCGGGGGTCTCCCGACACCGGAACCTGATCCAATCCCGGAATTGCCCAGGGCATCAAAGGCCCCCCCTCGTGATTGAAGATGATCTTGAGGTCCGGATTGATCTTGAAAAGTTCACTGCGCATTTCAATCACGGTTTTTTCGGTCAGAGCTTTCTTGTAAAGCCCGTATGCCGGAATTTCCGGGTCCTCCGGGTCTGCAGGAATCTCTTTTCCCGAATACTGGCGATAGAGTTCCCTGCATTTAGGGCAATAACAAGCCCGGAACGCGCTCATCGTGTCAATGAAAAAGCCGTCCACACGATATTTTTCAGCAATCTCCTTCAAAACCGGCATCAGGTATTCCTCCAGATAGCCGGAGTAGAGACATAAATCGGCGAAATGTTCCGGCACGTTGCAGGTTCCCCCCGATGCGCTGACCAGAAGCCAGTCGCTCCGTCTTCTGCCAGCTTCGCCGTCCATCATATTGACATAGGCGATGGCTTTCATATTGCGCTTATGCAGCTCGGCGGTCATTGTTCCGGTAAGGTCCACCTGCAGTTTTGGATGCGGCACACCTTTTTCCGTCGGATAAAAACAGAACCCAGTATGGTCTTTGCCAAAAACAATCGCTTCCGTGATTCCCTGTTTTGCGGCCTCTTCCACGGCTTCCGCAATTGCAGGGGCAGCGCCCACCCGTGAACGAGCCCGGCTCTGCATCCCATAACTCCATGATGGTTTGGGTATTTTCATGTTTCCCTTGCCAATATAACTATGACAACTTCGAAAAAACGTTTACTCATTATCGTTTGTTCATGGCCTTGACGGATACCAACCAATTGCTTAGCGTCTTGGCGGTTCAATAACGAGGAACCAACCGCCAAGAACGCCAAGAACGCCAAGGTCGGCTTTATGGAGTTAAGTCGTCTGTGGCGGCGAAAAGGACAGCAAGGACTAGGGAACCATCCTCACCAGGCGAAAGCCCAAGTCGCGTTTCCGGTCCGATGACAAGAACCCGCCGCGGTACGCCGAACGGCAAAAGACCTCTTGTTAAATATTTCAGTTGGCAAAATTCACCATGAACAGCTCGGCTGAATTAACAAAAATCCAGTTTCCTCAACCCGATTTTTGCTAAGAAGCCTAAACAAAACAAAAAATAGTTTGATATTCATAATTGTCAAGTGCGAGACAATTTAACCCGCAAAATTTCAGTCCCACGCAAGTTGAAAAACTAAACGCACTACCTGAAATGTTCTTCAAGTGGCGCCCGCCGGGCGCGGTTTGGGGGGGAGTCGCCCCCCGGTTCCCACGCCCTCCGGGCTCAGTCACCGGGGGTTATTATTGTATAGCCCTGCCGGGCTAATCTATAGCCATTCCAGGCTAACCAATATTTCAGGTGGTGCGTTTAGTTTTTCAACTTGGCAAAATTGCAGAAATTGCAAAAAATAATATGATTGTTCTTGCTTCACGGCAGAAACGCTATATAATAATTAAGGCTTCGTATGCCATATATCAATCCAGGAGAAAGCGATGCGGAAGTACAATTATAGCGTTGATGAATTTCTGGAAGTCTTGGGTGTGTTCAACGCGTCGGCGGCGCAAATCCGGGGCATTCTCTCGGCTCGGGCCTGCGCTGGCAGATATCATAGGCACGGTTTCCGGCCTTGGTTCACTTTGATTGAGCTGCTGGTGGTTATAGCCATCATTGCGGTACTCGCCTCGATGCTCCTGCCGGCTTTGTCCAAAGCCCGGGCGAAAGCCCAGGCCACGACCTGCAGCAACAATCTCAGGCAAATTGGCATGGCAGTACACGCTTATACCATAGATTATGAAGACTGGTTCCCGGTAACCGTCAATAACCGTGGTCCGGAGAGCGCTTTGGCGCCTTATACCGGCCTGAATCCTGACAAATACCGCTATCTTCCCTGGTCAGCCCGGGGGATCTGGGCTTGCCCCTCGGATACAGTGCGGCAGTCCTGTTCCACCACCTATACCTTAAACGGCAGTTATGCTACCAATTACTATATGCGCCCCAGTGTGGAAGGCAAAAGAGTCATGGTACGCCTGGGCGGCATCAGCAATCCCAGTCAGATTATCTATTCGCTGGATACCGCCCAAAATACCTATCCGCAGTATAACCAACCGTTCGGGGTGAACAACTATCCATTCAACTTAAACACTCCATTCCCTAATTCTACCCGAGCCGATTTCCGCCATAACAGCTATGCGACCACCCTCTGGACTGATAACCATGTCACCGCCCAGAATCTGGGCAGCCTGAGCGGGCGGATTTATTGGGTCTGTGTTAAGAGAAATTTCTGAATCTCAGTTATAACCCAAGGCTATAAACATGCATATCAGGCTGTTCCCATTGCTGACTTTCTTCAGCCTCGTGGCCGCTGTCGGCGCCGAGATTATCCTTGAGCCCATGACGAGCAGGCGAATCGAAATCAACGCTTTGGCCACCCAGACCTGGGTGCAGGACGGGCGCATCGCGTTCGAGCTGGTCGCCGGGCCCTCTCCGGCGGCCAAGATGGCAGCCGAGGAGGCCTCGGAGCTGCTGGGACGGATGTTCGCGGCCAAAATACCGGTGCTGCGCCAGGCGAGCGGCGACCTCCCGGCCTTGATTCTGGGCGATCGTGAGCTGGCCGCAAAAAATGGTATCGACCCTGAAACTTTCGACCGCGACGGCTTCGTAATCAAAACCCTGGGCCGGGATGTGCTGATTATCGGCCGGGATGACAAACAACGACCGCCGAGCGACGCCGGCGGCACCGGCCTGTATCCGGAATGCGGTACGCTCTATGGTACTTATGATTTTCTGGAACGCTTCGCCGGAGTGCGCTTCTACTTCCCCGGTGATATCGGCACCGTCACCCCCAGGAAACCGAACTGGCGGCTGCCGCAAATCGACATTGCCGACCGCCCTGATTTTCCGCAGCGGCGTTTCTATGATGTCTGCTACGGGAAAAGCGAGAAATTCATGCCGGAGGGCCTGGAGTATCCCCGGGACTTTCATACTAATCATTTGCGGGTCCGCCTCGGGACGCTGGGATTGACCGCCTGCCATGGGCTAGCCTACCTCGGATATGTACAACGCTTCGGCAAGACCCATCCGGAATACTTCGCCATGAAAAGCAATGGCGAGCGGATTTGCGACCCCAATGACCCTATTGAACGCAACCGCACCGGCCATCTTTGCTTCAGCAGCGATATCAAGCAGGAAGTAATCCTGGACGCCATCGCTTTCCTGACCGGTCAGAGTGCAGAAAGCCGGGGAGTCCTCGACTTTTCCGGCAAACCACGCTGGACCTACTCGCGCTTCCCGACCGGACTGCCATCTTTCGATATCTCGCCCAATGATGCTTTGGTACCCTGTCTCTGCGAGAAATGCCAGAAATTCCGGGCTGAGAACAGCAACGATGATAATAAACTGCTCTGGAATTTCTTCATTGATGTCGCGGAAGCTCTGCAGCAGCAGGGCATTCCAGGTTATGTGAGCACATCAGCATACGGAAACTTCAAGAGTATTCCCGAGCGGAAAATCCCGTCCAATCTGCTCTGCGAGTTTGCCTTGGGCGGCCCCTGGCAGAACGGCACTCCCAGCGGCAAGAGCTCCGAGCTGCTGCTGGCTGCCTGGAAGGAGAAACTGGGGCAGCGGCTCTGGACCTGGGTCTATGTCTACCGGCCGGCGACTCGCCCCCATATTCCTCACCTGACCCCGCGGGCAGTAGTGGAGTTCTACCAGCGCATCAAGCCCTGGAGCATGGGTGGCTTTATGGAAGCCGGCACCCAGCAGTGGCTGCATGGCTACCTGACTACTTATGCTTTCGCCAAAGTCGCCTGGGATAACGACCTGGATGTGTCGGAGATGCTGGCCGAGCACCACCGCCTGATGTTCGCCACCGCCGCAGCGCCAATGCAGGAATTCTATGAGAGCATAGAGCGGAACTGGCTGAAGACTACCCAGAATCTGGTTGAGACGCCTTTGGGGCCGACTATCATCCCGCCTTCAGACGAAGAAATCTGGGGCAAAATCTATTCCCCGGAGGAGATGTCGCGCCTGGAAAGTCTGTTGCAACAGGCCAGGCAGTTGGTGGCTGGCGACCCGGAAGCTCTCCGGCGGGTGGAGTATATCACTGCGGAAATCTGGCAGCCGGTGCTGGATTCCCGGACGGCCTTTAACCGCACCAGGAATGACAAGCTGTACTGGCGCGCCTATCTGGCGGACTCGCCCGAGAAAGCACGGGAGGTTTACCTGGTCTCCCGCAAAGATTTGCCTATCGAGGTCAAGACTACGGTGAAGCCGTACTATGATGACGAATTCTTCTGCTTCGCTTTCGAATGCCAGGAACCGCATACCGACAAGATGACTTTTATCCAGCGGGAATTCGATGATCCGGATATCTGGCGGGACAGCACGGTGGAGATTTTCCTGAACCCCTCCTGTGACCGCAAAGGGTACTACCAGATACTGGTCAATCCCGCCGGCTCATTCAGTGATTTGCGGCGCAGCTTCGAAAAAAATGACTGGAGCTGGAACAGCGGGGCCACAGTCAAAACCAGCATCATCCCAGGGGAAAAATGGCTGGCTGAGATCAAAGTGCCGCGCAGCAGCCTGGAACCGATGGCAGGCCAGGAAATAGTGGCGAATTTTTCCCGCTTCCGGGTGTTGAATCAGGTGCCTTTCAAGACCGCGGAGTATGATTGGAGTTTCTACACGGAAAAATTCAGCGATGCAGCCAGCTTCGGAACCCTTACCTGCCAGGATGAAGAATCGCAGAATATCCTCCAGGATGGTGATTTCAGGCTTCCTGTCAATGGTCGTTTTCTGGGCGAGTGGGCATCGAATGTGCCTGTGTACCGCGACGAACAGTGCTTCCTGACCGGGGGCGGATCAGTGCGTCTGCAGCCGGACAGCCCCGGCATCAACCAGCATTTCACCAATCTGAAGCCGAATACTGCCTACCGCTTGAGCTTCTATCTCCGCCTCCAGGAGGTAAAGCCACTGGCAGCCGGTGGCGGCTTTTCCGTGCGGATGGATGAAGGCAGCGGCAAGGTCAATACTTTCCCGCTGAACAGAGTCTACGGGACTTTCACCTGGACCCGGCAGGAATTCTCATTCACCACCGGCGAACAGATCGGCAGCCGCAGCAAGCC
>JAAZIZ010000006.1 GCA_012800565.1 Lentisphaerota bacterium | reverse complement strand
CAACTAAAAAAGGCGTGGTAGCCAAGTGGTAAGGCAGAGGTCTGCAAAACCTCTATTCACCGGTTCGAATCCGGTCCACGCCTCCAATTTATCACCGGCGTTATGTCGGGCAGAGCCGCCAGTCGTCCCGCTGTGTTGCGGGACATTTCGCATTATTGGCGGCTGTTTATTGTTTGTATGTGCGCGAATTGCTTTTTGCTCCATGGCCAGTAAAAATCAATTGTTAGAGTTAGATTCTGACGAAGTTCTTCTGGATAGGAAGGCCAAGCGGCGCTTGAAATTGAGGGAGCAAAAACTTCAGCAACAGCAGCAGCAGTCAGAACCGCCGCCGGAGCCTCCGCAGGATGACACTATGAGCCGTGTGGCGCTGCTGTGCCAGGAATTGCGCTGGCGGGAAGCCAGCCTGCTGTGTCAGAAAGCAATAAAAAAAGCCTATGCGGACGGGAAAGAAGAATTGGCACTGGGCCTGGAGATGGCCTATCAGAAAGTCGAACGTTCATTACGCCGGCAAATGACGGCTGCTTTTATTGTCTCTGCAAAAGAAATGCTGAAGAAGGAGTATCTCCTGGATGTTGGGCAATAATGAGAAAATCCAGGGCATCAACCCCGGCGAGGTATTTGCCAAAATGCTGGGCGAGTTGCCGTGGGCCAGCCTGAAAACGTATGTGCAGGCCAATGCCCCGTTGCTGAAACTCTGTACCTCCGGTGGCTATCGCCTGGAACCGCAGCGGCGGGAACGGGTGGAAAAGCTGATTCTCCGCGAAGCCGAAAAAAACTCTTTTTCGGAAGCGATCTGCAATGGTGTGTTTGCATCCTGGTATCCGGTGCATCAGCATCTGCATAAGAATCTCGAAGATTATTTCCACTCTGAGCAATATAAGGAATGGCGCACCGCGCAAGGGCTGTCCGAGGATGACTACGTCCTGACCGATGAGAAATTCAACGAGTTCTTCCAGATTGCCGATCTGCAGGCATGGAAGATTCTCCTGTGCTTCAGCCCCCTGAAATTCACCTCCGAACAAGCGGAGAAGATTCTGGATCAGCAGCAGGGCAACAGTGAGCTGTTGGAGAAGATTGTCGCCTTGGAGGCCGAACTGGACGAGTTGCGCCGCAAATCTGTACAGGGTGACAGCGAACTTGAGCGTTTGCGCAGCAAGGCCAAGGCCGATACGAGTGAGATTCAGGAGTTAAAGAAATCTGCCCGGCAGCAGAAGGCTGAGATTGAAAGCCTGCAGCAGAAATTCGAAGGCTCGCAGGCGGAAGTCAAGCGTTTGAATCAGCGTCTCCAGGATAGCGACCAGAGTCTGCAGGCGCGTGAGACGGTTCTGAGAGAAGAATTGAACCGCGACATCCTGCGCTATCAGAATGACAACACCCGTCTGAGCAAGGACTTGGCGACCTGGCAGAGCAAATATGAAGAGCAGAGGCTGCAGAACCGCGGCTATATGTCGGATGCGGCCGCAGCGGAAAAACTCCGCCTCCAGGCCGAGCGGGAGCGCGATACCGCGCTGGAGGAAGTGACTACCTGCCGGAATTTTGCCGATCTGCTGCTGTCGCGCATCGACTGGCCTAAGGTCGGCGCGGCGATGAAGATGAGCCCGACCATCCGGCGCAATTTCAACAGCCTGGTCAAGCGCTTGAATTATGAAGAGGACCGCACTCTTAGCATAGAAGGTACGTTGCCGGAGTTCTGGGGCAAGCTTTGCAGTGATGAGCGGGAACTGATCAAGAAAATCTCCCGCAGCAATACTCTTGAGGTTCAGAATGGCGATGTGGAGGCGTTCTGGTCTGAGCTGGGCGAATCTTTCGCTGACGTGCGTATCAACCTGGAAGCGCGGCTTTTTATGCTGGGTATGCTCCACGATATCTTTTTCCAGGTCTTCAGCGAAGACACTCTGGCCGCGCCAGTGCTGCCGCCGGCAAAAGCACGGAAAAATTAGCGATTTGTCTCCCTTGGACTTGTAAAATCCTTTTCACGGGATATTGTAACAACATTGACTCGGGCGACTAGCTCAGTTGGTTAGAGCGCTACCTCGACACGGTAGAGGTCACAGATTCGAGTTCTGTGTCGCCCACCATTTTCCCTTGGCCTTGCATTCACAGTCCGGCTGCACCGGAACTTGACCGCAAGGCTTTTTTATTGCCTGCTCAGGGGGGGGATGAGGGAGCAAGGCCAGGTGAGGCCCCTGGATTTACAGCATCCGGAGGGATGGGCCGCTCTGACCGCCATTTTCCTGGCGGAGGTGCGGCATGAATGCTGTCTTGCGGTGACTGCAGTGGTAAAAAACGGCTCTTTTGGCGGCAATGAAATCTGTTTTTGCAGTTGCAGGCCGGGCAAAAGCACTTAAATTATTAAAGCCTTGAATCAACCAGAGCCCGTGGGGATGCCATTATGCCTATTGTCGATATTACCCGTGAATATGTCAGTCATACCGGAAAACTGGAAGTTTCGGTCCGCGAGGTGCATCTCCAGTCAGCTCAGACTGCCTATACCGGCATGGTTTACCAGTTTACTTCCGATTCGATGCAGGGTTCATATCTCGATCTGCCGGGACATATCAAAGAGACCGACGATGGCCTGACTGCGGCCGATATCCCGGCCGAGCAGCTCTATCGCATCCCGGCGGCGCTGATCCGTCTGGAGCGCCCCTCAGGCAGCGGTGCGGTATCGGCTCAGGACCTGCAGGCTGCCTATGGCGGGGTACCGGCCTGTCCAGCTGTGATTATCAATGCTTTAGGGCCGTTAAATCCCCAGGAGATTGAGCAGCGATCGGTTTATCTTGATATGACGGCGGTGGATTGGCTGATTGCCTGCGGCTGCCGGCTGCTGGTTTCGGACATCTACGAGAGCACTGCCCTGGAGGGGGTGTTTCTGCGGTTGTTCCAGGCCGGCATCTGGACCTATTGCGAGCCGGTCAATCTGGGGCAGATTGCTGCATCGGCAGTACGGCTCACGGTGCTGTTTCCTAAATTCGCCCGGCTGACCCAATTTCCCTGCCGTGGCATCGTGGAGTGGTAGAATAGCGCAGACTTGATTATAGCGAAAGGAACGACCATGAACAGTCAGGAATTGTCAGCAGCTTTGCGGGAGCTTGGCCTGCAGCGCGGCGATATCGTATTGCTGCACAGCTCTTTTATCAGCCTGGGGGAATTCGAAGGCGGCCCTGAAGCGGTGGTGGAAGCTTTTTTGCATGTTCTCGGGCCGAAAGGTACGCTGCTGGCACCGGTATTTGGTGATTTGGGGATTCTGACCAGTGTGGTGCGGCAGCATCCGAAAGCGGTGGTCAGCACTGCGCCGGTCGGCACCTTGGCGGCTATCGGAGCAAAGGCCAAGGAGATTTGCGAAGACCATTGGAAAGCCGAGACCGCACATGGCGAGGGCACGCCGTTTCTGAAGCTCGCTGACCTGGGCGGCTATGTCTGCCTGCTGGGTGTCGATCAGGACCGCAATACCACCCTGCACAGTGCGGAAGCGCTGCTGCGCCTGCCCTATCTGGGGACTGCGACCTCGAAATTCACCGCTCCAAACGGCAAGCGGCTTACCAAAGTCTGGAAATACTACCCCGGGCCACATCGCGATTTTATCGGCCTGGACCATTACTTCCTGGAGTCGGGCATTATGACTAAACAGCGCATCGGCAATGCCGAAGTGCGGCTGCTCAAGGCCCGGGATATGATCGATCTCTGCCTGGAGATCGGGCAGAATGACCCTGCTTTCGCACTCTGCGACAATCCGAACTGCGAAGCCTGTGTCCGCCAGCGCGCCGATATCTTTGCCCACCGCATCAAGACTCAGGAAAGCTTCCGGCTGTCCGCATCCTCACGCTTGGCCGGACGCTATGTGCCGGAGATTATCGACAACCTGAAAGCCAACGGGCTGTCGGCGGTAGAGCTGGATTTCCTGCGCGGGCGTTCGGCGGTCAGCCTGCCGGTTGACAAACTCACCGGAGTGGTGGCAGAGTTCGCCGCTGCGGGAATCACCGTAAGCGCCTTGCGGGCACCGGCCATCCCGGCTGACATCGACCGGATGCTGGCAACTATCCGGGACGCCGGCATCAGCCGCATTATCCTGCCTTTCCCCTATTTTGAAGACACGCTGAACAAGATCATCGGCACCGGCATGTCGGTGTCATTCGTGAATACCGGGCAGGCGACAGTGGATATCGTGCGCATGATTACCAATATCCGCAAGAAACTCAGCTGCAACTGCTCCTTTACTTTCAATCCGAAAAATTTTGTTCTGGCCAACGAGAGTCCGTTCTTGTATTCCTGGCGGGTTGGCCGTTTCATCAAGACTATCGTCCAGCTGGACATCCTGGATGCCAGTTGGGACACGGTTTCGACCGATCTGGCCTGTGGCAATGCTGAAATCAAGGAACTGGTGTCCATTATGCGCTGTCATAACTTCAGCGGCTGGTTTACTCTCGGCGGCGGCGGCAGCTATCCCGGCAGCCTCAAAGATGCAGTGCGGGCTTTCACCAATCTGCTGGACACTATCTGACCGCAGCAGCCGCAGAATTGCTTCGTGACTTAAATCCCTGTCATCACCCATAACCCGGTAATAATTATGCAATTAGTATCAACCCAAATCGCTGAGTTCCAAAAGAACTCCTCCTGGATCCGCCGGATGTTCGAGGCCGGCGGCGAACTGAAGAAAAAATACGGCGCAGAGAATGTCTATGATTTCAGCCTTGGCAGCCCGGACCTCACCCCGCCGGCGGAGATTGTCTCTGCAGTCGCGGGGCTGGCAGCTGAGATTGCCAAACCGGCCGGAATGGGCTATATGCCCAATGCCGGCTACGAGCAGTCCCGGCAGGCATTAGCCGATTGGCTGAACGCGGACCAGGGCCTGAAGCTGAGCGGCAAGGACGTGGTTCTGACCGTCGGCGCCGCCGGAGGACTTAATGCGCTCTTCCGGGCAGTGCTGAGCCCCGGCGAGGAAGTCATCTGCCCGGCGCCGTATTTTGTCGAATACGGCTTCTATTGCGGCAACTATGGCGCCAAACTGCGCCCGGTGAAATCCCGGCCCCTGACTTTTACCCTTGATCTTGAGGGTATCGCCGCGGCCATCAATGAAAAGACCCGGGCGGTCATCATCAATTCTCCGAACAACCCTAGCGGGGTGGTCTATTCGGAAGCCGAAATCCGCCGGTTGGGGGAGATACTCCAGGCCGCCAGCGAAAAGTTCGGCCGGCCAATTTTTCTGGTTTCGGATGAGCCGTATCGTTTCCTGACTTTCGACGGTTGCAGCGTTCCGGCAGTTTTCAAATTTTACAAGTATGCGGTGATCGTGTCATCGTTTTCAAAGAACCTCGCCTTGGCCGGCGAGCGGGTAGGCTATGTCGCAGTCAACCCCGCGATGGAGAACTCCGCCGAACTGGTTGCAGGGGTGATTTTCACCAACCGCATCCTCGGTTTTGTCAATGCGCCTTGCCTGGGCCAGAAGGTCCTGGCTGCCTGCGTGGCTCAGGCCAGCCGCCTGTCCCAGTCCCAGTTCGAAATTTATGCCGAGCGCCGCCGGCTGATGGCCGAAGTGCTTGATGCTGCCGGGCTGCAATACCAGCTGCCGGCCGGCACTTTCTATTTCTTTCCCAAGGCTCCAGAGGGCTGTGACGATGTCGAGTTCATCAAGCGACTGCAGGAGCAGCGTATTCTGGCGGTTCCCGGCACCGGCTTTGGATACCCGGGCTATTTCCGCCTGGCCCTGTGCGTTGACAAGCGCTTTATTCTGGCCGCAGCCGAGGGGTTCCGGGCAGCTATGAAATAACCTTGCTGCGTTACGTGTATGCGGTATTTCCGACCATACCTGTGCTCTTTGTTACTGTGCCTAACGGGGTTAGCCCAGGCTGACACCTCGCCGTTCCTGCAATGGTTCGCGCAGCAGTATCCGGAGTACCTGGCCCAAGGGCAGGCCGATTTCGGCTGGCGCATTTATGCACCAGCAGCCGGCTGGCAGGAGTTGCCGGCAGAATTGCCTGTTCAGCCACTGGCAGTTCTGATGCAGGGTCTGGATGACACCGGCAAGGTCTGGATGAATCTCGCCCCGGTTCTGACTGCCGACGGCTTTGCAGTCCTGGAACTGCGCTATCCCAATGACCAGGCCATCCACTTCTCGGCAGAATACCTGAAGCAGAATCTGCTGGAACTGCAGAGCCGCGGCGCGACCGAATTCGCCCTGGTCACTCACAGCATGGGCGGGCTGATCGCCCGGGACCTGCTGACTGCGCCGGACCTCGCCTATCTGGCTCTGAGCCGGAGCGGACAGGCACCGCGTTGCCAACGCCTGATCATGGTCGCGCCGCCGAACCACGGCTCACAACTGGCCCATCTGCGCCTGGCCAGTGAAATCCGCGAGCACGCCTATAAGGTCTGGACCGGTCAGGGCACCCTGCTGGGGCCGTTCCTGGACGGGCAGGGCCAGGCAGGAAAAGACCTGCTGCCCGGCAGCCCGTTCCTGAAGCTGCTCAATCAGCGCCGACTGCCACCCGAACTGCCGGTGACTATCATCGCCGGGTTGCTGAATGATGACGCACCGCAATTGGGAGATGGCGCGGTGTCATTGGAGGCGACCAAGTTGGCCGAGGTCAGCGATTTTCATGTCTTTACTGCCAGCCACCTGTTCCTGATCCGGAACATCAGCCCGGAATCAAACCGCGTCCCCCCGGCAGTGCCGCTGATCCGCACACTCCTGCAGCCATTGCGACCGACTACACCCTGAACCATGCCAGGGCACTTGAGGCCGGGCAAATGGTAAGAGAATGCGGCGGAGAAACCACACTACATATTTGCCTGAGCGCAAACCTGCCCAAAAGGGCAGGGCGACACCCGGGGTAGATGCCACCACGATTAGAGACCGGAGGAAATCAGGCGCAAACGCAACGCTCCGGTCGGAAATCACAAGTGCCTGACACCAACTTTTGCATATTACACAAAAAAAATAAAAATTAAAATCAAAAAAAATTACTTTGCGCTTGAAAGCTATACAAACGAAACTATATTCATACGTTGTAGATGTGTAGCCATACTGAAAATTTGGCATAAGACGCTCAATTTCGCAATTTTGCAAAAAAAACTGGCATTTTCGAAAAAAGAGCACCGATAAATCCTGGCATGAAATTTGCTCACTAACAATGTAATTTGCGTAACAATTTTTATATTTAATTTCCACAACCCCATTTAAGGAAAGGAAAAAAACATGAAACTTCATTATTGCGGCTTTTTAAGTTTCTGCCTGTTGCTGTCCGCGTTGCTCCTCTCCAGTCCGCTCCGCGCCGCTTTTGAAATTGATATTCACATCAACGGTGCCGCAAACCCCAGTCTGACTTTCGGTGAGGTCGATCAAGGGGATGCGACCCGTTCGCCTTTTCCACCTTACAGCGGGATGTTCGGGGTGGCCGATGTCTGCTTTGCCGGGGCGGCCGGTGCTGAGCAATGGTTCGACCGCCTGGGAGAGGATATCAAGGTCGCAGCCGATAATAACACATGGATATTGGTCGCCAAAAGCAATGCACGGCTGACCTTTAGCCTCCAGGAAGGCGATATGCCCGATGGACTTTACATTGTTTATAACAACGTCAAGACAGGCGAGCCAGCCACCCCGGTGCAGCTTAGCGATGGTGCCTCATTCTCCGTCAAGACCGGCGGAGTGTATACGATTACCAGAAACAGTGACGCGGACCCGGAGGACAACCCCCAGGGTGCCAGCAGCCAGTTCGTGCCTAAAGATGGTATCGGTGAGGCCGATTTTGAGCCTAAAGATGATGAAGGTAATTCTTTTACCTTGAAAAAAATCAAGATTTCCTTTGTTTCCGGTCGCGGTGTAGTGGCTTATGTGGGTGAAAATTTGGCTGAGCGGGTACCGCCAATCACTGAAGCCGAGGTTGACTGGTGGTTCAGTGCGTCCCGTGAAGGCTATGAGGTCGCATATAATTGGACGATTCCTTATACCGAACTGGAAATCACCCTGACACCAGTACCAGGGGGCAGGGGCACTCGTGCTGATGATCTGAAAGTGTCCATGGACCCCACCCGTTCTGCTGCCCCGCCGAACACCACCACGCTCGACTTCCTGGATGAACTGGGCGCTAAGAGGCTGACCAAGGTCATCGACTGGATACTGCAGAAATTCGGTACCCTCGACTTCGACGGGGATGGCGAAGTGACCATGGATGATGCCATTTATCTTTATAACTTTGTTTCGGGCGACTGTGATCCAGATACAGCCGCCGAGGATTTAATGAGTTATGCCTCAAAATATGCCACAGTGGAAAAAGCTCAGGCTGCGCTTGATTATTTCAGAGCCAATATCTCTGAACTGTATTTTGATGGCACTGACGAAACGAACGGTATCTTGCTGGATAACGCCGTTTATGTGTATAATTTTGTTTCCGGCAGTCTTGACCCTGATGCTACTGCCGCTGATTTGATGAGTTATGCCTCAAAATATGCCACAGAAAACCTGGCTGAGGCAGCATTGGACAATATGCGCGATATGCTTGAATAATTGCAATTTGTTAAAAACAATGAAAATAACATAAGGAAAAATGAAAATGGATTTGAAAAAATTTAGTTTGAAGATTTCCGGCAGTATGCTTTTTTCCATCTTTCTGATAGTTTTTTGTGCATTTGCCTATGCTGGTGATTTCACTATCAGCACTGATTATTCACGGCCTTGTGTTCCTGGCACGCCTAATAATTCAAAGGCACAAATGTTGCTTTATATCAACACCGGCACTCAGTATACTGTTTCGAATATGACGATCAAAATCGGTTTGCCGGCGGGTATTACAGTTGACCCAGATACAGATGTCATCCTTAACAGAGATACATTTTTTACCGAAGAAGCTTTCACTAATTCGTTTAAAACTTTGGTGGATAATAATAAAAAGTTGCAAATTAAAGTTAATGGTACGCTAGGAGGAACCGTTATAGACAAAAGTGCCGACAATCAATTGCTGGCAACGATAAATTTGTCCGTTGATCCAGCCTTAGCGAATAGCACGGTTCAACTGCCATTGGAAGTGTTCGCGTTGAATGGTGTTGATCCGGTAAATAAGCAAACCGTCGTTAAGAATGATTTTTTGAATCCCGATTATCCAAAGACAACCCAGTTCTTTGTTTATACGAGCTTCAACTTTGGCACGATAGCCGGCAAGGTGGTCACCATTGACGAGGATGCGTATTCCGCCACTCCTTTTGAGCTGGCTGCCACGGACCCAGAATATTTTGCGAGCACGGAGTGGAACGAAGCCCAAGAAGCGCTTGTTGCGGTTGTGCCCCCCCAGGCTCAGTTCACTGGAATCTCTCTTGTAGAGCCGGACGGCACCCGTAATGGTTATGTGACTGAGATCAATGATCCTGAAAAAGGCCAGTTGAAAATCGTCAATGGTGTCATTCAGTACACACAGGCAGAAAACTACTTCAGTGAAGAGGGTTTCACAGTTTGGTATAAAGTGGCCTCCACGTCAAACACCACTGCCGATGCCGTGGACGCCGACTCAATTCTGTTCAAAGTCACCCCAGTCAATGATCCGCCGGTGATTAACATCCTTGCTATTGGCAGCGATGATGGTGATGGGAATACAAGTGTAGGAAAAGCCTATGAGAATCGGTTTTTGACGGTTCGGATTGAGGTCACAGATGTGGAAAATGACCTCTTTGATATCACTTCCATTACTTTGGGCGGGGAAGCGATTGCCGGCAACTGGGAAGCGTACGCTGGTGGCGACCGGGGGGGTAGCCGGGCTAACCAGGACTTGGCTCCCGGAAAATATCTTTTCACCAGCACTGACCGCCTGCCTTACACTATGGTCACACATCCTGACAAAGTAAAAAATCTGATGGTAGAAGTTCAGATTAAAGACCAGGGTGCGCCAGAACCTGAAACTGCTGCCGGCACGGGCAACGCAACGATATATGATGTGGACCGTAAACAGACTGATCCGGCCGATGTGGTCATTACTCCGGCCGATCCTATCACAACTGATGCTTTGAAAGCTGCTTTTACCGCGAGTACAGATGCTGACGGCGACCGCATTACCTATACCATCAAGTGGTATAAAGTTGATGGCGCAGAGCCTGAGCTTGTGTTTACCGAAGTCACTAACGATTTGCAAGCCACGCTGTCGGCAGACAAGATCAAAAAGCACGACAAATTTGAAGCCCGGGTGTATTCGAGTACGCAGCCGTACGGTGATAATGGCGACCCAGTGGACAGCGACATTATTGTCAGCAATACCGTTGTTACGGTTCTGAACAGCGCTCCCGTGTCTGCTATGACTGACAAAGAGTGTAGCGTTTTTGTGCAGAAATCGGACGTACCTGGTCATGAAGCAAAAAGCACGGTTACTCTGAAAGTAAAGGATTTAGATGGACTTAAAGAGGAAACCCTGGTGGCCTGGATATCCACTGCCGCAGGCAAGGGAACCATAGGTGACATCGGTGCAGATGAATTAAACGCGACCCAGCTTACTCTTCCTGCAGCTTCCTCACAAGGCACACTTGCCTTTACTTATACTGTAAATAACCCAGGCGATGATGAGAGCTATAATTATGATGCCTTTACGATAACCGTTAAGGATTCTGACGGAAAAACAGTCGATATCGCCTTTACGGTCGATTATATCACCAATCCCCCGCCGACTTTCACGTGGACTTTGCTGAGCAGCTATAATCCTGAAACAGAACATGTGGGGATCACTTTTGCGGAAGTGGATGCTGACGGTGCGGCCACGGTCTTTTATGTGAAGGTTGAAGCCCGGGATGAAGATGTGGTCAAACCGGCTGGAATCAGCAATATCACTCTTGAAGCACCGGGACTCGGCGCTGTTGAACGTGTCTTCTGGGATAAGGGACAGCCAATTCCCGCGACGCGTGCAGAAGCAGGTACTGCGGTTGCCGTTTTCTCTGTCGCCACGAAAGGATACGATACCATTGTCAATGCTGGCGACCCGCCCGCCCGCGCCAAAAAGAAAGACTTCCCGCTGACGATCACGGTCACAGATGTCTTTAATGACAATATCACTAATACAGCGCCGGACAACGGTGAGCTGAAGGTGACTATCACCGATGATGATCGGAAGCCTACTGCCCCCACCCAGATGACCTTGACGCCTGCTGCCGATATCGTTGCCAATACTGCACTCAATATCCAGGCTGCGGGTGGCACCGATGCAGATGGTGATAGGATCGAATATGCCTATCAGTGGTTCTATCTGCAAGGTGGTGCAGGTGACCCCATCCTCGCTGGTGAAGGTGCTGATTTGCCGGCTGCCAGCGACGCCCTCAAGAAAGGCAATGTGATTTATGCCGAAGCAAAAAGCGTCACGAATCCTTACAATGATGACAATGACCTCAGAAGCTCAGATGTGACCAAGTCCGCTGAACTCACGGTCGGAAACTCTGCTCCGGCTCCGGCAGTGGTGAATAACGATGTGGTGGCGTTCGGTGATGCCGGCCTGGCTTATGACGAAGGCGGAGAAGAGGGCGACGTAACCATTGCTACCTTGCCTGATATAGAAGATTATGTGACGGACATCGATGTCGAAGATGGCGTGGATAAACTGGCTTTCACGATTGTTAAGGACAGCCTGGTCTTCGACCTGAATCCCGGGCAACTTACTGCTGCCGAACTTGAGGCCTGCCTGGCGATTGATTCCACCCCCAAGGAATATGGCCATGAAGTAAGCATTACTTTCACGCCGGCTGGCGCGGTGGCGGATTTCTATGGCAAATTTACTTTCACCATCAAGGCTACAGATGAAAGTGGCAGCTCTGTCACCCGAAATGTTTCTTTCGAGATTAAACCGGTCAATGATCAGCCGGTTTTCCTGGTTAAAGATATCTACGTGATGCCCGATGAGCTGGGGCAGAAGGTCGAAGCCTGGTTCCAGGTAAATATGGGCGGACAGAAAGGCTATGAAGACAGTCAGAGCATCGCAGGCTGCCAGGTCGAATTGGTCGATGATAATCAGGCGGCGCTGTTCGCTGTCCTGCCTGCTGTTATCGCAGTCGATGCTGATGACAGTGTGGCGGTTGGAGTTAAGAATCAGTGGCTGTACCTGAGCTTTACCTTGAATAATGATGTTCCCCTGGGTGAGCAAATCGCAATAACTCTGCAGGCGACCGATAACGGGCAGTTCCTGGATTTTGACGGCAATCCTCAGTTTGCCGCCGCAGGTGAAACCAGTGATGACATGACCTTGAAGATTGTGGTCGGGGCTACGCCGTGGTATCCGATCTGCGAAATCGTCTGCGCTGATCCGGAGAATCATGATCACACACAATTACTGGTAGAGATTCTTGATCCTGCCGGTGCACTGGCGGGCAAGGCCATCATCCTGAACAAGAATGCGGATGACGATTTCGTGCTGATGCCCAAGGACTACTACCGCAATGGCTATGCCGGATTTGCTCCCGGCGCCGCTTATAATCTGAAAGTCTATGATTACGCCCTCAGTACAGGCGGCAAAGGCGATCTTTGCTTTGCAACCGACGATCAGCCGCTGCAGGTGCCGGATTACGGCCTGCCCGGCGCGCCCGACCGAGTCACCTGGACTGCCCCCGCCGATGCCGGTCGTCTGTATACCTTCACGGTCAATACGCCAGTGGCATCCTCCTTCGTGCTGGAAATTGTCCAAGGCCCAGATGGAGCGGAAGTTCCCTTCAAGACCATCAAGCAGAAATATGAACCCGGCCTCGATGGCATCATCATCCCCGCTACCACGGTCAAGGTCGAGCTGCCCGATGGTCGCTATCGGGCTACGGTGTACGGCTTGAATCCCTTGTATCTGCAGGCAAATGGCCAGCAGGTCTATCCTGCGCCGGATAAGTGGTCTGAGCCCATCGTGGTTGCTCTTGCTGCTCCCGAGGGCGGCAATGCCAACTGGGATAATACTGCAGAGGGCTTCAATCCGCCCAATGGTACCATCAACTACATCGAGGCCGGCGTGCTAAGCGCCATCACCTTCTCCTGGCCGGTGGCCGGCAATGCCGACGGCTATGAGCTGGCAGTTTACCGGGGCGACGGTACCAGTCTGGCCAACATCTCCACAGCCGATAACTCGGCTACTGTCACAGGCATACCGGAAGGCAATTATACCTGGGTAGTCAAGGCCATAGCCGGCGGTATAGTGGTTGATGCCAGCCCATACTTGTCCCTGCGCTTCCAGGCCCCCAGCGCGGTGCCGGTTATCAGTGAGATTAGCGTTGGGGCAGCTGCCGATCAGCTGGCGCTCAACATGCCGACCGGTCCTGCCGCAGGACAGCTCTATGAAATGATCTACTACGATGCGAACCGCCAGTTGCACCAGTTCTTTGCCGAGGCTGCCGTTGCAGTCGGGGCAAACAATGTCATTACTTTCCCCGGAGTTGTTTTTACCCCCGGCAGCTGGATCCTGTTGCGTCCGGTCGTAACTCCTCCGGTCGCTTTCGAAGTGTACGTCATCAGCCAGGCTAATCCAGCAGCAGTAGGTCCTGGAGGTGGCGGCGGAGCAGGAGGTCCTGGCGGAGGAGCTGGCGGAGGTCCTGGAGGAGGCCCTCAAGACCCAGCAATACGGTAAAAACAATGCAGATGGACTTAAAAACAATACAGAGGAGATTTATAATGCTGAGAACATTTTTTTCAACTGCATTGGCCTTTGCTGTAGCAGGACTGCTATTTTCGGTCAGTGCGCAGGAGCAGGCGCAGCCACAACCTGCAGCCGTGGTTGCTGAGTCCGCCGCCGGTTCGCAGCTGATCTTCAGCCTGGGGCTGAGCTACCGGAATTTCCACAGCATTTCTTTCAAAGGTGCGGCAGTCCCGGCTTATCAGGGTGTGTTCAGTATCCTGGAAGGCCCGGACGGCATTGGCAGCTATGCTGATAAAGTCAATAACTACCTGTGGCCGGTTGGCGGCGCATTGGTGGTGGATGCTTATGTAGTCACATCGGCGGGGTATGCGTTTTCCGGCAATGGTGGTACTGGCTTCCAGGAATCCCTGGCGCCGGTGCTGGGCCTGGAAATGCCGTTCTACAACGATGGCCGGATGACCTTGAGCGCGATGGCAAACCTGCAGTTCTTTGATTTCGATACCGCCGCCGGCATGCCCGGCAAGGCGGGCGCCCAGGAATACACCGAGACTTTCTCGCTGATTGCACCTTTCGGCGGAATTCCCGGGGTTGACTATTATCTGCCTTCTGGTGTCTGGCCAGGATCGCGGGTCGATTCCAATTACCTCCGCGCCGGCGGTAAATCAACTTTCGATATGCAGCTGTATGAGCTGGATTTAGGGCTCAAGCTGGCGTATGCTTTCAATAATGGCCTGGAGGTCAATCTGGCTGCCGGCCCCAGTCTGTCCCTGGCTGATATGGAAAGCTCAAGCTATTCCGTGTTGCGCAATCCGGCTGGTACTGCACTTGCTTCCCGCCGAGCCCGGGACAACGACCTGGAATACATCTTCGGCGCGTACTTCTCCTGTGGTGCCTCATACTGGTTCAATGAGCACTATGGCCTGTCGTTAGACCTGCGTTATGACGAGGCTTTCAGCCACGCCGATACTCAGCTGGCGGACCTGAATCTGGATTCCTGGGGCGGGATGCTGAAATTCCTCTGCCGCTTCTGATTTCCGGATTGTTCATTGCAAGCCGCCGTTCCTCGCTGAGCGGCGGCTTTTTTGCGTCAAGATGAATGCATTTGCAGATTGTGACTGATTTTCCCGCCTTGGTACTGATTTTTATGCAACCTCATTCCTTTCGCCAAGGTCAAAGTTTTGTATTGAACCATCTTCAGAATATCGGGATCAATCTTGCCATGAGAAGATTTTTTTCACTATTCTTTCTGTTGCTGCCCAGTTTTCTGCCGGCGGCCACTCTATGGCTCGCCGGTGTGGATACGGAAGGCAATCCATTTCCGTATGGCAGCGGTACATTCTACTACGCTGACACCTATCAGCCTGCATTGGATTTGCCGCCTCAAATCGTAGTTTCCAATCAGGGGGGAGTAGCTTTCCTGGCCGCCGATGCCGAGCCCAGTGAGACGCTGCGTTATCTAGGCTCGTTCTTCGTCCAGTGCGCCGGCATTGCCACCCCGGCCGCGTTGCAGATACGGGCGGGATGCGAGATTTTCTATAACATTCAAATGCTGCATACCGGCATCAATCTGCATGGTACCACAGATTTAACTCAGTTTGTTCTGCTGGCTAATGATTATCTCAGCCCGAGTTCATATAAAAGCAAACTTTTCGCTTTGCAACGTGAGGGGACAACGATCAGAGAACATAATTTCTGGTCTGCGGCGGAACCTTCGCCTATAGCCTGGCCCTCCTGGCGCAGCGTATACGCATCCGCGGCGCAGCGGCTGCTGCTGTACACTCCCGGTTCCGGGGAGGTAATGAAATTCGACCGCCTGGAGTCGGGGTGGAGCGAAGCTACCCCCTTGACCGCAAATAACACCGATTTGCCAGCCGCCTGGGCGAGTATTGCTGACCGCCGGGTGGCTTTTTCCGCCGATGGCAGCACGGTGTATTTTTCGACATCATCGGACTTGAAACTCTCCGATGACCCGCTGGAGGGAACTGGTTATTCTTTGTATTGCTTTGATCTGTCCAGCGGAGTTATTTCTTTTCTGGCCTCAATTGGTACCGCCATTGCCCAACCTTCCTGTTCAGCGGATGGGGAAATTGCTGTCATCCAGTGCACTCGCCTGACCTTATGCGACTTTGCTGATAACAGCCAGCATAGCCAAATCGTTAAAATAAAGAAAAATCCTTCCGGCAACTATGATTATGAACTGCTCAGTTTGGATGAAAATAACTTGCCAGCTGGTACGGATTGTTACAACCCGGCGATCAGTGCTGACGGAAGATTTGTTACTTTCAGCAGTTCGGCCAAGCTGACAGCAACTGAAACCGGCGGAATTGAACAAATCTATCGTTATGATTCGGCAAGCAAGCATCTGGAGCTGATCAGCTGCAGCAATGGCGTTGCGGCTTCCAAACAGTGCTATCGGCCGGCCATTTCAGCCAACGGGCGCT
>JAAZIZ010000005.1 GCA_012800565.1 Lentisphaerota bacterium | reverse complement strand
GGCTTCCAGGTCGCCGAGATTATGGCCTGGGGCAATCGCAAAATCCTCCGGCTGCCGTGCCAGGGCGTACTGCTGCTGCGGGCGATGACAGGGCTGCCCTTGCCCTGTTTTTTGCGTCAGGAGCTGAATGAGAAAGTGCGCCGGCATACCATCCTGGCGGCAGAGCAGACACTGCAGGCTCTGCAGGAGCAAGGCTTCTTCTGGCCGGACAGCCTGCCTGAAAACTTCTTCGTGCAGGAAGACGGCAGCATTGCTCTGATCCATGTTCATTCTGTCCGCCGACTGCGTCTCAGCGCTCCGCAGATACAGCGGCAGTTTGAATTCTTCTATTCCCGGCTGTAAGGTGCGGGGGCCGGCCGGCACTATATTCCCGCCCAGCGGATTATGCCCAGTCCTTTTGTTCTTCATTCCGATTATTCGCCTGCTGGTGACCAGCCGCAGGCCATTGCGGGTCTGACTGCCGGCATTGAGTCCGGGCAGCGTTATCAGACCCTGCTGGGGGTGACCGGCTCCGGCAAGACTTTCACCATCGCCAATGTCATCGCCCGGCTGCAGCGCCCGGCGCTGGTGATTTCCCACAACAAGACCCTGGCCGCACAGCTCTACAATGAGCTGAAAGCATTCTTTCCGGAAAATGCGGTCGAGTATTTTGTCAGCTTCTACGACTACTATCAGCCAGAAGCGTATATTCCCCAGACCGATACTTATATTGCCAAAGATGCCGCCATCAATGACCAGCTGGAGCAGCTGCGTCTGGCCGCCACCGGAGCGTTGCTGGAGCGCCGGGACACCATCGTGGTGGCCAGCGTATCCTGCCTGTATGGCCTGGGTTCGCCCGAGGATTTCGCGGCCATGCAGGCGCGCATCAACCTGGACCAGGACCTCAAGCGCGATGAGCTGCTGCGGCGGCTGGTGGAAATCCAGTACACCCGCAATGACTTCTCGCCGGCGCGGGGACAATTCCGGGTCGCGGGTGACACCTTGGAGGTCTTCCCGTCCCATCGCGATGACCTGCTGCGGGTTGAGTTCTGGGGCGACACCGTGGAGCGGCTGTCCCGGCATGATCCCATCAGCAAGAAGAAGACTGAAGAGCTGCAGCAGGCCGCGCTGTTCCCGGCCAAGCATTTCGTGCTGCCGCAGGAGCGGATTCGGCAGGCCGAGGCCGGCATCCGGGAAGAACTGGCGGAACAGGTAGCATGGTTTGAATCGCAGCATCTGCTGGTCGAGGCGCAGCGTATCCACCAGCGCACCAACTACGACCTGGATATGCTGCGGGAAATCGGCTACTGCCAGGGCATTGAAAATTATTCCCGCCACCTGGCCGGCCGGCCGGCCGGCTCGCGCCCCTACACCCTGATGGATTATTTCCCCGCTGATTATCTGACCATCATCGACGAATCACACGCCACCCTGCCCCAGATCCATGCCATGCCTACTGCGGACCGCAACCGCAAGCAGGTGCTGGTCGATAACGGCTTCCGGCTGCCTTCGGCGCTTGATAACCGCCCGGTGACCTTCGAAGAGTTCGAGAGCATGCAGAAGACCGTGATCTTTGTCTCGGCCACGCCGGGGAAATACGAACTCAGCCTGACTCAGCCGGTGGAACAGGTGGTGCGTCCGACCGGGTTGCTGGACCCGCAGGTGGAGGTCCGCCCGCTGGCTACCCAGGTAGACGACGCGATTCACGAGATCAAGGCTGCGGCCGCGCGGGGTGAACGCACTCTGGTCACCACTTTGACCAAGAAGATGGCTGAGGACTTGTCAGACTATCTGCGCCGGACCGGCATCCGCAGCAATTATCTGCATTCCGAGCTGGATACCTTCGAACGAGTTGAAATTCTGCACAGCCTGCGCAGCGGCGAATTCGACTGCCTGGTCGGCATCAACTTGCTGCGCGAGGGATTGGATTTGCCCGAAGTGGCCCAGGTGCTGGTCCTGGATGCCGATAAAGAGGGATTCCTGCGCTCGGAGACCTCTCTGCTGCAGACTGCGGGCCGGGCAGCCCGGAACCGTGACGGCAGGGTCATTCTCTATGCCGACCGCCTGACTGACAGCATCAAAAGCCTGCAGGCCATCACCAGCCGGCGCCGGGCGAAACAGCTGCAGTATAATGCCGAACATGGCATTACTCCGCAGACCATCAAGCGGCGGGAGCAGGACAGCCTGCGGGCCTACAAGGAAGCCACTGAGCGGGTCGCCATGGTGGTCAAGGACGACCCAAGCGGCGATTACGACATCCTGGAGACTATCCGGCAAATGGAACAGGAGATGCTTGAGGCAGCCGAAGCGCTGGAATTCGAACGCGCCGCAATGCTGCGGGACCAGATTTTCAGTCTCAAAAAGAATCCTGGCCGCAAAATCGCCCCCGCCAGGAAGACCGCCGCCCCGAAACCGGCTATCTCGCCTGACAGCCCGTTCTTTCTGTGATAAGCAACCGCGGCGCTACAGCAAACCGGCCCATTGCCTGCCCCGCAATGGGTCTGAGGGGCGGCGTGCGGGGATGGGGAGTTGCAGGGGACAAGGGGATGGGCAATTTTAGCTTACCGGTCCCATTGTCCTATTATTCCTACGTCCCATACGTCCCATACATTGCCGCCTTAACCTGCTCTGCTGCCCCAATATCCGTCTTTTTCTGCTGGCAAACATTCTTCGGTTACGGATTGGCGAAACAGAAAAGCGACATTATATTTAAGGTCATGTCATGCCGTCTGTTTCGGAACCTGTGCGGCAGGAGAGTTGTGAACCGGGTCAGATGGGGAACCAAGCAGCCCTAAGCAGCCGACCTGGGTGCCAGTTTTTCCGTTGCTGACGGCATGACTTTTTTAATATCCTGGCAAAAATCGTTTGCCAGTCTTCAGGAGATGCAAATGTCATATCAAGTTCTGGCGCGCAAATGGCGTCCACAGACTTTTGCCGAAGTGGTAGGCCAGGAGCATATCGGCCGCACTTTGCGCAATGCGATTGTCCAGAACCGCATTGGTCACGCCTATCTGTTCGTGGGTTCCCGGGGCATCGGCAAGACGACCTCCGCCCGGATTTTTGCCAAGGCCCTGAACTGCCACCAGCATATCGACGGCGAGCCTTGCTGCAAGTGCGAGAGCTGCCTGGAAGTGGCTCAAGGCAATTCTCTGGATGTGATTGAGATTGACGGCGCCTCGCACAACAAGGTCGAGGACATCCGGGAGATTCGCGACAACGTCCAGTATTCTCCCGCGAAAGGCAAATACAAGATTTACATCATCGATGAAGTGCACATGCTCACCACAGGGGCCTGGAATGCCCTGCTGAAGACTCTGGAAGAGCCTCCTGCGCATGTGAAATTCCTGTTTGCCACTACCGAACCGCACAAGGTTCTGCCCACCATCATCTCACGCTGCCAGCGCTTTGATCTGCGCCGCATCCCGGTACCGCTGATCGTCCAGCGCCTGGCTCAGATTGCCGCCGGCGAGGGAATCAAAATCCAGGACCAGGCCCTGGCCGCAATTGCCCGTGCGGCAGACGGCGGGATGCGGGATGCGCAGTCGATCTTCGACCAGATGATCGCTTTCTGTGGCGGATTGCAGCAGGACGGCGGCAGCATCAGTGAACAGGATGTGATCGATGTGTTCGGCCTGGCCTCAGGTACTGAACTGCGCGAGCTGGCCCTGGCGTTGCTCGGCAATGATTTGAACCGGGCCATGCGAGTCCTGCAGGCCCTGGCCGACTGCGGCCGGGATTTGGAACGTTTGTTCGAAGACCTGGTCGGCTTCGTCCGCAATCTGATGATCGCGGCATTCTGCTCCGAAGCGGCCGATTTTCTGGAAGTAAGCAGCAGTGAGCTCGCGGATTTAACGGCTCTGGGAAAATCGGTTGAGCCGCAGCTGCTGCAGCGTATCCTGCAGGGGCTGGTGGCTCAGGAATGGAACTTCCGTACTGCCCTGAACAAACGCATCTACCTGGAGGTCGTGCTCAGCCGGGTGATGCTGGAAGCCCACAGCGTCCAGATCGATGATCTGATGACTCATATCAACGCCCTGAGCGGCCTCCTGCCGCCCGGGGAAATCCCCCCGCCCCGGCCACCGATAGTGCTGCCGCCAATGGCCGACAGCGTGCGCGACTTGCTGCAGGCAAAACGGCCTGCCGCCACCCCGGCAGCACCTGCGCCAGCGACACCTGCACCCCCCGCTCCGGCGGCTGAGACTACTGCCACCCCGGCAACACCTCCAGCACCTGCGCCTGCACCTCCTCCGCCGGCGGATTCTTCGCTTGGAGACCACCCGGTCGCCGAGGAACTTCCGGTTTCCGAGGAACTTCCCTTGCCTGGGCAGCCGCCGGCTTACGCTGAGAGCGAGAGTCCGGATACGGGCGAGGCAGCTCCGGCCCCGGTTTATGCTCCTGAGTTTTCCCCTGAGCAATGGCGTGCGGCTCTGTGCGCGGCTCTGCTGAAGCAGTCTTCCGAGCATCGTGAGCTGGTGGAGATACTGGACAAATTCACCGCTGTATCCTGTGACAACCATGTCCTGATCCTGGCTTATGACCAGCGCAAATGCAGCGAGCATGAAGTACGCACCGTGCTGGACCCCCGGACCCTGGCGCTGCTGAAAGAAACTTATCAGCGCCTGGACCCGCTGGGAAACCTGCTGATCCAGCGCTGGACGGCGGCCGGAGAGGAAGAGGAGCACAAGAACGGATTGCGGGCAGTAAGCCTGGATGAACTCGACCAGCTGGCGCTGGACCCCTTCGTGCAGCTTTTCAATCAGCAGCTGGGCAGCAGTGTCATTGATGCCCGCATCAAGGAGGATTAGCCCAGCACTATGCCGAATTTCCGCTCCCTGCCTGCACCACTGCAAAACCTGACTGAGGCTCTGAGCCGCCTGCCGGGAGTAGGCAAGCGCACCGCTGAACGTCTGACGCTGGCCCTGCTGGAATGGCCGGAAGAGCAGTTGTGCTCGCTGGGCGAGAACCTGATTCAGCTGCGGCAGCGCATCCATCCCTGCCGCCAGTGCGGTAACTACTCCGAGGATGAACTCTGCGGCATCTGCACCAGTCCGCAGCGCCAGAACAACATCATCTGCGTAGTGGAGACTGCAGCCCAGATCAGGGTGATTGAAAATTCCGGCAGCTACCACGGGCTGTATCACGTTCTGGGCGGCAGGCTCTCGCCGCTCAACGGCAAAGGCCCGGAAGACCTGCGCCTGCCCGAATTGCGCACCCGCCTCCAGACCGGCAGCGTCAGCGAGCTGATCCTCGCCACCAGCCCCGATGTGGACGGAGAGGCCACCGCGCATTTCCTGACTCAGGAATTCGCCAGTCTGCCGCTGACCATCAGCCGCATCGCCTCCGGCATCCCCGCCGGAGCCGATTTAAGCTACGCCGATGCCGCCACTCTCAGCATGGCCCTGAGCGGGCGGCGGAAAATCAACTGATTGCACGAAAGTACAATTAACCTTCACAAGGACAAACAATGTCAGAGAATCTATTCTTGGGCGATGAAGCCCTGGCGCAAGGAGCACTGGATGCCGGCCTCTCCGGCTGTTATGCCTATCCAGGAACACCCTCCACCGAGATTATGGAGTATATCCAGGCCTCGCCGGAGGCTGCTGCCCGAGGCGTGCACCGCAGCTGGTCCAGCAACGAGAAAGTCGCCATGGAGGAGGCCCTGGGCATGTCTTATGCCGGCAAACGGGCCATGGTCTGCATGAAGCATGTGGGACTCAATGTCGCCGCGGACGGCTTTGTCAACGCCGCAGTGACCGGCAGCAACGGCGGTCTGCTGGTGGTGGCTGCTGACGATCCCTCCATGCACTCGTCCCAAAACGAGCAGGATTCGCGTTTCTACGCTCAATTTGCGCTGATTCCCTGTCTGGAGCCGTCCAGTCAGCAGGAGGCCTACAATATGGCCGCGGATGCGTTCAACTGGTCGGAGCAGTATGAGACGCCGCTGCTGCTGCGCCTGACCACCCGGCTGTCCCATTCGCGGGCCAATATCTGCACTGCACCCGCCCGGGCGGAGAATCGGCGCCGCGAGCCATCGAATCCGCGCCGTTTCACCTTGCTGCCGGCCATCGCCAAGCAAAACTACGATCGCCTGTGCGCGAAGCAGGCGGAATTTGCCGAGTTGAGTGACAAATCACCGTACAATCTGTATTATGAAGGTCAGGACTGCAGTCTGGGCATCATCTGCACTGGCATCGCCGGCAATTATGTCCAGGAAGCTTTCGCCGGCAAATGCCCGCATCCAATCCTGAAGATCAGCCACTACCCTCTGCCGCAGAAGAAATTAGCCCGCCTGCTGGCTGAATGCGAGAAGATTCTGGTGGTGGAAGAAGGCATGCCCTTTGTAGAAACGCAGCTGCGCGGCCCCTTGGGCGATCCCCGGATTCTGGGGCGTCTGAGCGGCGCCCTGCCCCGCAGCGGCGAATTGAACACCCGGCTGGTGCAGGCTGCCTGTGGCCTGCCTCTGCCGCCGCTGGTTCCGCCCTCGCCGCTGGTCCTGAACCGTCCGCCGCGTCTCTGCGATGGCTGCCCGCATATCAACACTTATGAAGCCTTGAACCAGGCTCTGCGCGATTATCCTGAGGCCCGGGTCTTCGGTGACATCGGCTGCTATACCCTGGGTGCGCTGCCGCCTTTCAACGCAATTTCTTCCTGTGTTGACATGGGGGCATCAATAGCGATGGCCAAGGGTGCAGCCGATGCAGGGCTGCAGCCCGCCATAGCGGTGATCGGCGATTCCACCTTTACCCATTCGGGCATGACCGGGCTGCTGGATGCGGTGTGGGAAAATTCACCCATTACCGTGATCATTGTTGACAATTTCACCACCGCCATGACCGGCGGCCAGACTTCCCTGGGATACGGCAAAATTGAAAACATCTGCCTGGGGCTGGGCGTCGCCCCGGAGCACCTGCGGATTTTCACCCCCCTGCCCAAGCAGCACGATGCGAATGTCCAGGTGCTGCGGGAAGAAATTGCCTATCCGGGCCTGTCAGTAGTCATTGCCCGCCGGGAGTGCCTGCAGACCATCCGCAAGAAGTAACTGCCGGCAATGATAACAGCAGCATGAAACTCAAGGGAGACGCAGATGAAATATGATATTGTTCTCGCCGGTGTCGGCGGTCAGGGCATCCTGACTATCGCAGCCATCATAGGCCAGGCGGCCGTCAGCCATGGTCTGAATGTCAAGCAATCGGAGGTCCACGGCATGTCCCAGCGCGGCGGCTCGGTGGTGGCGCACCTGCGCCTGGGCAGCGCAGCAATCAAGAGCGATCTGATTGCTCCCGGCAGCGCTGACATGGTCCTGGCCATGGAGCCCATGGAAGCTCTGCGCAACCTCGAATTTCTGTCACCGGCGGGGGTGCTGATCAGCAATACCACTCCGGTAATCAACATCGGCAATTACCCGCCTCTGCCGGAGCTCCTGTCCGCTTTGCGGACCCATGCCAACAACCACCTGATTGACGGTGATCAGATGGCCAAGGACCTTGGTTCGGCCCGGTCGGTCAACATGGTCCTGCTGGGAGCAATGGCGGCATACCTCACCTTGCCGGAAGAAACTCTCACTGCTGCAATCCGGGAATTGTTCACCCGCAAGGGCGAAAGCGTGATTGCAAGCAACCTCAAGGCCTTCGCGGCCGGCCGGGCGGCGGTCAACTGAGCCCCCGGATTTCAGACACCCCTCCCGGCACCGTGGCCGGGGAATATTTCAGGAGTCAACGTAATGCCAGAAGAGTCTGCAAGCAATCTCGAAAACACTATGTCCGCCGATGACCTGGACCTGCGCAGCCAGCGCCTGCTCAAGGCCGACCGGATGAAAGAGAACGGCATGTCGCCCTACGGTCACAACCGCATCAGCGGTCTGTCCTCAATGAACAGCGTCAAAGAAGCCTTTGCGGCGCTGCCCGAAGGCAGCGAGGAAAAACTCAACTTCAGGGTTGCGGGCAGAATGATGGCCAGACGCATCATGGGCAAATCGCTGTTCGCCAACCTCAAGGACCAGGGCGGGAATCTGCAGCTGTATGTGCAGAAAAATATAGTCGGGGATGAGAACTATGACTTGTTCAAGGATTTGGACATCGGTGACATCCTCAGCGCCCAGGGCTATGCTTTCCGGACCCGCACCGGTGAGATCAGTCTGCATGTGCAGTCTTTCGAACTGCTGGCCAAGGGCATCCGTTCCCTGCCGGAAAAGTACCATGGCCTGAAAGACACCGAGCAGCGTTACCGCCAGCGTTACGTCGATTTGATCATCAATGACGAGGTGCGCCGCTGTTTCGAAATGCGTTCCCGCATTATCAGCGGCATCCGCCGCTACCTGGACAGCAAGGGCTTTATGGAAGTGGAGACCCCGATGATGCAGTCTCTGGCCGGCGGTGCTGCGGCCCGGCCTTTCAAGACTTTCTACAACGCCCTGGGCTGTCAGATGTATCTGCGCATTGCCCCGGAGCTTTATTTGAAGCGTCTGCTGGTCGGCGGTTTCGAGAAAGTCTATGAAATCGGACGCAATTTCCGCAATGAAGGCATGGACCGACGTCACAACCCTGAATTCACCGGCCTGGAAATCTACCAGGCCTACTCCGACTGCCGGGGTATGATGGAACTGATCGAAGACCTGATCACCACAGTCGCCCAGGAGACTGCCGGGACGCTGACTTTCACTGCTGCCGACAGCCATCAGGTCAACCTGACCCGCCCCTGGCGCAGAGTACCCTACCAGGACCTGATCCGGGAAAAAATGGGCCAGGACTGGTTTTCCCTGCCTCTGGCCAGCCAGCGGGAAAAAGCCCTGGCTCTGGGCCTGAATATCCCGGAGGGTATGCAGGAATCGGACATAACCCATGAAATCTACGATAAATGCATTGAATCGACTCTGATTCAGCCAACTTTCGTGACCAGGCTGCCGGCTTTCCTGGTGCCATTGGCCAAACGCTGCCCCGATGACCCGAATCTGGTCGATGTCTATGAGCTGATCATCAACGGTCAGGAGCTCTCACCGGGCTACTCGGAACTCAATGATCCCATGGAGCAGCGCTCGCGCTTCGATGCTCAGGCCATCGGCCGTGATGACCTCGAAGGCGAAGTCGACCGCATCGACGAAGACTTCCTGACCGCTCTGGAGTACGGCATGCCGCCGGCTGGCGGCCTGGGTCTGGGCATCGACCGGGTGGTGATGCTCCTCACCGGTGCCGAGTCCATCCGTGACGTGATCCTCTTCCCGCAAATGCGCCCGCAGAAATAGCCGCGCCGCCGGCCGGCACTGCTTTTTTCAGCCCCTAACCCAAACTTCAATTATGCCCAAACTCATCATTCAGGAAGGCTATCGCGCCGCCGGTGAATTTATCATCCCCGAGGGTAAGTCCAGCATCGGCCGCAATCCGGAGAATGCCCTCTGTCTGGAGCGGGACGACGGGGTTTCGCGTGTGCATTGCCAGCTGGAGCGCAAAGGCAATACGGTCACCCTGGAGGATTTGTCCAGCCGGAACGGCACTTTTGTGAATTCAATGCCCATCCGGGTGCCGATTGATTTGAAGCACCAGGATACCATCCAGATCGGCAACGTGCTGCTGATTTATTATGCCGGCGAGCAGGACCGGGACGATAAGACCGGGGTTTTCGCAGTAAACCGGAAAGGCACCGGTTCGCTGGAATTCGTGGGCCAGACCATCGGCAAACTGCAGGACAATATCAGCAAGGTGGTGCAAGGCAAGAACGAAGTCATTGAGCGCGTGCTGGTGGCGCTGTTGAGCGATGGGCATGTGCTGCTTGAGGACGTGCCCGGGGTGGGCAAGACCAAATTGGCCCGTTCCCTGGCCCGCTCCCTGCGCACCGAGTTCAAGCGCATCCAGTTCACTCCCGATATGCTCCCTAATGACGTTTCCGGGGTCAGCGTCTACAACGATGCCATCAAGGGCTTTTCTTTCATTCCCGGGCCGATCTTCGCCAATATCGTCCTGGCGGATGAAATCAACCGCGGCACCCCGCGGGTGCAGTCCAGCCTGCTGGAGTGCATGGCTGAATCGGCAGTCACCGTCGATGGCGTGCAGCATGTGCTGCGCAAGCCGTTCTTTGTCATCGCCACTCAGAACCCGGTCGATTTCCATGGCACCTACCCTCTGCCGGAAGCGCAGCTGGACCGCTTTCTGATGCGCCTCAGCATCGGCTGCCCCAGCTTTGAGGTCGAGAAAGACATCCTGACTAACCAGATCGCCTCCGATCCCATCAATGACATCAGCCAGGTAGCTGACGGCAATGACATCCTGCACTGCCAGGCGCTGGTGCGCAGCGTGCATGTCTCCGAGCAGGTCAAGGACTATATCGTGACCATTATCTCCGAGACCAGGAAACACCCCGCCTTTAATTACGGCTGCAGCCCGCGGGCGTCCCTGGCCTTGCTGCGGGCCAGCCAGAGCCTGGCCGCGATCCGGGCCCGCGACCACGTCCTGCCCCGGGATGTGCGGGATTTGAGCCCCGATGTCCTGGCCCACCGCCTGCCGTTGAAACTGCAGGCCCGGGCGGAATGGGCTGATTCCCGGCAGGTCATCACCAGTATCATCAACTCTCTGCCCCTGGAGAAATGGGAAAAGGGCATGTAGGGCTGCGGGATGCCGTCCGGTCTGCGGCCGGAAGGCAATTTTTCCCCCTGCGGCCTGGAGCACCAAGCAGGATATGCGTTTCACCCGCTATATATGGCCGACCCGGCGCGGCTGGATCATCGCGTTAAGCAGCGTGCTGTGGTTTTTTATCTCGCTGGTCAACCAGACGCTGTTCGCTTTCCTGCTGGCCGCCACCGCCGCGGCGCTGACCATCGTAAGCTTTATCAGCGCTATGCTCTCACTGCGCGGAATACAGGTCCGGCGGGCCGCCGCCGGCGATGCCACAGTGGGACATTTCCTGGCCTTGCCGCTGGAGATCAGCAACAGCCGGAACCGCCGCCGCCAGGACCTGGTGGTACAGGAGAATATCCCCTGTGCGCCGGAGAAGACTACGGTTAATATTGTATCACCTCTGCCCCGGCGGGGTACTATCCTGCTGGACCGGCAGGTGCTGGCGGTCCGCCGCGGTGAATTCAAGCTCGGGGATGTTATTCTGCGCAGCGGTGATCCCGCAGGGCTGTTTTTTCGCGAGCGCCGTTTTGCTTTGAGCGGCAGCGTGGTAGTCTATCCGGCCATTCTGCCGGTTCCGGATTTATTCCTGCACAAATACGAATCTGCGCCTACCACCACTGCACAGCCGATCAGCACCGCCGGCACCAGTCAGGATTTCTACGGTGTGCGCGAATACCATGTCGGCGATGGAATGCGGTACATCCACTGGCGCAGCAGCGCACGCTACGGTCGTCTGATGGTCAAGGAATTCGAGCGCAATGCGATTGCCTCAGCCGCGATCATCCTTGATGCCCAGGAGCATTTCGTCAGCGACAATCTGCTCTCCAATCTGGAATATCAGGTCCAGGCTGCGGCCAGCATCAGCAACCACTGTTCCGGCCTGTACTGCTCACTGGCCTTTGCGGCCGGAGGGAGCAAAATGATCCTGATGGAGCCACAGACTGCCGCCAGCGCCAATGCCGCCATCCGCTACAGTCTGGCGACTTTGAAGCCCGGCAAGGTCTCGCTGCTGCCGGTGCTCTCGGCCCTGCTGCCCTTGCTGTCCCGCAATACCGTGGTCTTCTGTCTGAGCCTCAGCGACAATCCGCCCTTGCGCAGTGCCCTGGACGCATTGCTGGCCGCAGGGATGGATGTGCGCTGGTGCTGTGCCGACCGGGCAAGCTTCGCCGGCAAAAGCAAGGACCGCCTTAAGGCGCGGCAAAAAGCGCGGCAAAAAGCACGGAAGCACAAAACTCACCCGGCCCAGGCCAGGACCTTTGTCCGGGCAGTGCAGGCCACGCCGGACAGCAAGCTTGAACATGTGCTGAACCTCACCTATATGCAGCAATAACTGCACCGAAGAAGCGCAATGCGTAGGGCTAGTGCCTGATGGGTACTTTTTGCGCGATCGGAAGTTGTAAATTCCTGTCTGGCGATTATCTTTAGACCAGTTCCGTCGCCTGTAACAACTGTAATCTGGAAAGAGAATATGATTGATCCTAAAATTCTGCGTGAGAATCCTGAGTTAGTGAAACAGAATGCCGCCCGTCGCGGCTGCACCGTGGATATTGATGCTCTGGTCGCTCTGGACCAGGAATATTTGTCACTGGTTCGTGAAGTCGAGGATTTGCGTGCCGAGCGCAACCGCCTGAGCAAGGAATGCAAGAACGATCCTGCTGCCCGCGAGACCGTCAAGGAGCTCAAGGTCACTCTGGCAGAAAAGGAGTCGCGTCTTTCTGACACCAAGGCCCAGGTTGAGGAAAAGCTCACCTGGCTGCCTAATTTCCTCTCACCGGAAGTCCCGGATGGTGCCAGCGACAGCGATAACGCGGTGGTGCGCCTGGTGGGCGACCAGCCCTCTTTCTCCTTTCCGCCTCTGGACCACCAGGCTTTGGGAGAAAAACTCGGCATCATCGACACCGCCCGCGGGGCCAAGGTCGCGCAGTCGGGTTTTTATTTCTGGACCGGCGCGGGTGCACAGCTTACCCAGGCGATGTTCTACTGGGGGCAGCAGCAGCTGGTCAAGCGCGGTTTCACGCTTTTCATGTCGCCCTGCCTGGCTAAAAGCCACACCTTGTTCGGCACTGGCTACCTGCCTTTCTTCGCCGACCAGACTTACCAGATCAGCGGTGAAGACCTGGCTCTGATCGGCACCTCCGAGCAAACTCTGGTCGGCTACCACGCTGACGAGACCCTGGATGCTGCGAGCCTGCCCCGCTGTTACACCGCCTATACCCCCTGCTTCCGCACCGAAGCGGGCAGCTACGGCAAGGAATCGCGCGGGATTTTCCGGGTACATCAGTTTCACAAACTCGAGCAGATCATCTTCTGCCTGCCGGATGACTCCCCGCGCTGTCATGAGGTCTGCCAGGCCAACGAGGAATACCTGCTGCAGCAGCTCGGCCTGCCCTACCGGGTGGTAAATGTCTGCGTCGGTGATATGGGCGCCCCCGGATACAAGAAATACGACATTGAGGCCTGGTATCCCGGCTTCGGCGGCTATCGCGAGGTCACCTCCAATACCAACCTGACTGAATTTCAGTCCCGCCGCCTGAATATCCGCTACAAGGACAGCACCGGCGGCAGGGGCTTCGTGCATACCATCTCAGCCACCGGCCTGACCGACCGGGTAGTCTGCGCCATTCTGGAAAACTACCAGCAGGCTGACGGCAGCGTGCGCGTCCCGGAAGTGCTGCAGCCTTTCACCGGCTTCGAAGTCATCACGCCTCCGTAGAGCGTTGCCTCCCGCACCTACCCCGCAAAAATCTTGTCAGCAGCAACTCCCAAAATACAAATTTCCCGCCGGCAGCGTTATTCCTGCCTGCAGTGCGGGTTGTGCTGCCGGCGTTTTCATGTGCTGCTGCGGCCGGAGGAAATTGAGCGGATTCGTTCTTTGCCCTGGCCGGACAGCGATAAGGCTCTGGTGCAGGATTTCTGGCATTCCATCAATGGCTTCCCCTATTTCCGCCGCCAGGAAAATGGCGCCTGCATCTTTCTCACAGACGCGGGCGTCTGCCTGATGCACCAGCGTTTTGGTTTCGACTGCAAGGCCCTGACCTGCCGCGGCTATCCGCTGAACCTGGTCTCTACTTTCACCGGCGAAATCTCCGCCCTGGCCAGAATGGACTGTCCCGCGGTGCTGCGCAACGAAGGTCCGCTCCTGAGCGAGAGCCGCCGCGACATCGAAGCGCTGGTGTCGGAAATGCGCTTCCGGGACGGCTTCAGCCGCCGTCAGCTCGACGGCTTGGAGCGCCCGGTGATCGAACTGCTCTGCCGGGTACTGCTGGAGGAGATCGCAGACGAAACTCTCCCGCCGG
>JAAZIZ010000083.1 GCA_012800565.1 Lentisphaerota bacterium | reverse complement strand
TGGCAGGAAACTTATGGTACTATAATTTCAGACAGTAATAATTGCATCCACAGACGAAAAAATGGTTAATGCGCGAAGTTTTGTGATGGGAAGAGAGATTTGATTTTGACTTAAGCCGCAAAGCGGCTAAAAGCCCCAACGCAGCCTTTTTTAAGGGTCAATTGATTAGACAATTTTCTGCTGTCGCCGCCAGCAGAAAACCACCAGTAGTCTAATTTAATATGGTGGTCAAAGAGGAAAGACGCAAGCAAAGTTCCGGTTTTTTGGTCAAGTTGCTGCAACGGATGAACATTGCCATTTTCATTACCGTCATATTAGATTGGATTTTGGCGGTGCAAAGTGGCGGTCAGTGATGGAAAAGAACCATTTGCACATCGAAACGGCTTCAAAACGCCAGATTTTTGTCTAATTGGCGGCCTCTTAAAAAAAAGCTGCGTTGGGGTTGTTGGCGCAGTGGTTGTTATGGAAGTGATATTTCAGTTTTCTGTAATACTCTTTATTTGCCATACAGACAGACGAGTGACGCATTACCGTCTGCTGCTGGTCGCCTAAATGCCTTTGGCTTGGGGCGAAATATTTTTTCCCAGTGTATATTATAGGCTTAGCCGTGAGGTTGTTTCCCCCGGGAGATTGGACAAGATAAGGATTTTTATGAGTACTCGCGACAAGATACGTAATATCAGCATAATTGCCCATATTGATGCGGGCAAAACCAGTACCACTGAAGGGCTTCTTTATTATTCCGGCCTGACCCATCGCTATGGCAATATCGATGAGGGTACCACAGTGATGGATTTCCTGCCCGATGAACGCGCCCGTGGTATCACCATCGCCGCTGCTACCGCCTCGGTACCCTGGAAAGACTATGAGTTCCATCTGATAGATACCCCCGGACATATCGATTTCACCGCCGAAGTCGAACGCTCTCTGCGGGCCATCGATGGCGCAGTAGTGATTTTCAGCGCCGTTGAGGGCGTGGAGGCCCAGAGCGAAAAGGTCTGGCACCAGGCCGATAACTACCAGGTGCCGAAAATCGCTTTCGTCAATAAAATGGACCGCATCGGTGCCTCGTTTGAAAACGTCATCGACCAGATCAATGAGAAATTTTCCGGTTGTGCTCTGCCCATGCAGCTGCCGATCGGCGCGGAGAACGCTTTTGCCGGCATAATTGATGTGCTCAGCGGTGAGCAAATCATCTTTGGCGGCGATAACCACGAACTGGTGACCCGGCAGCAGCTCCCGCCAGAACTGCAGCAGACCTGGCAGGAGTCTTTCGAGCACCTGGTCGAGAAAGTCGCGGAATTCTCCGATGCAATCGCAGAGTTGTATTTGGAAGGCGAGGTGCCGGACGTGGAGCTGCTGCGCCGGGAAATCCGTCGCCTGACCATCGCACGCCAGTTGGTGCCGGTCTTCCTGGGCAGCGCCAAGCGCAATCTTGGTATCCAGCCGCTGGCCGATGCAGTCGCAGAGTACCTGCCTTCACCTCTGGATATTGAGAGCTACAAGGCGTTCTCGGTCAAAACCGGTGATGAGCTCAGCGTGGCACCAGACCCGGCTGAGCCATGCGCAGGATTTATTTTTAAAATCAACGCTTCGGCTACGGCAGATTTGTTTTATCTGCGCATTTATTCCGGTACCTTGACACCAAATATGCAGCTGATCAACTCCCGGACCCAGGAAAAGGTGCGCCCACGCCAGATTTTCAAAATCTACGCCAAGAGCACCGAGCAGATTGACAGCGCCGGTCCCGGTGATATCGTGGGCTTGGCGGGCTTGAAGGACTGCGGCATCGGTGACACGCTCTGCGAACCGCGGCGGCTGCTGACTTTCGAAAAAATCTCTTTCCCCGAGCCGGTGATTTCGATGGTGGTAGAGCCGCGCTTAAGCAAAGACAAGGACAAACTCGACGAGGCTTTGACCATGCTCTGCCGTGAGGACCAGACTCTGAAGCGTGCGACGGCCGAGGACACCGGGCAGCGCCTTATCTCCGGCATGGGCGAGTTGCATCTGGAGGTCAGTCTGAAACGGGTGAGCACCGAGTTCGGGGTTGAAATTCGGGTTGGCGAACCGCGGGTCGCCTATCGTGAGACTCTGGCCGGTGAGACCGCGACCGATGTAGTTTTTTCCAAGCTCCTGGGCGATACCCAGCTGTACGCAGAAGTGTCGATCAACTTCTCGCCTTTGCCAAAAGGCGGAGAGACTTTTGTAATCCGCAATGTTACTCGTGACAGCAGCATTCCGAAAGTCTTTATGGCGGCAGCGGAACAGGCTTTGAATGACGGTTTGCGCACCGGTGGTCTGAAAGGCTATCCGATGATCTATGTCCAGGCCGATATCACCCGCCTGAAATTCAGCCAGGAGACGACTACGCCTGGCAGCGTCACCGGTGCGGTGCTGGAGGCCATTGACCAGGCGTTCCAGAATGTCGGCACCATCGTTCTTGAACCACTGATGAACCTGGAAATCCTGGCACCGGAAGACACGGTCGGTGAAATCAGCATGTACCTGCAGCCACGCCGGGCGATTATCCGCGACATCCATCAGCTGGGGTCAATCCGCAAGATTATCTGCGAAGTGCCTCTGGCGGAGATGTTCGGTTTCGGTAAAGCACTGCCGCGCCTCAGCGGCGGGCGCGGGTCGTTTTCTTTGGAACCATCCGGCTATCAGGAGATATCCGGGAATGTGCAGTTAAAAGACTATTGAATCAGCACTATAGGAGTCATCGTGATGAAGAACCTGAAAGTTCTGTTGCTGCTCGGAGCAGGGTTGTTCTTGCTGTCCTGTGCTTCGGATGATTATTACCAGCGCTGTATTTCGGTATCGGGAAAAATTGCTCCGGTGCAGAAACTGGCCATCGTGGTTCCTGAGAGCACACGGCTGCTGGAATTCGCTGCTGCAGAGCTGCAGTCGATGCTCGAACAGTCCACCGGCAGCACGGTACCGGTGCAGAAAAGCATCGGCAAGGAGGAAGTCTCGCTGATCCTGGGGAACAACCCGTTGCTTCAGCAGGCCGGCTTGAATCTCAATCGCCTGCCTGATGAGGGATATTATATCTACCGCATCGGCAACCGAATCTTTCTGGCCGGGCGCGATTCCGAGGAGTGTTATCCTGCCCAAAACAGATGGGGGCAGTATTATATGCGGGGCACGCTCTCCGCAGTCTATGACTTCCTGGAGCGTTTTGTCGGTGCCCGATTCTATTTCCCGGGTGAATTCGGTACCGTCATCCCGAAACGGGACGCCATTTATCTGCCGAAACATATCGCCATCATCGATGGCCCGGATTGCACCATGCGAAAATATACCAATGGCAACGACTGCCGCTGGTATGATGATAAGACTTACGACGGCGTGCAGCCCAATGGTCTCAATATCCTGCGCCTGCGCCTGGAAGAACGCTCCATCCCTTTCTGCCACGGGTTGGCTTATCTTCAGCTGCCCCA
Organism: Lentisphaerota bacterium; assembly: GCA_012800565.1. Taxonomy (GTDB): domain Bacteria; phylum Verrucomicrobiota; class Lentisphaeria; order Oligosphaerales; family Oligosphaeraceae; genus JAAZIZ01. The sequence continues at coordinate 7,589 of JAAZIZ010000083.1, read as the reverse complement.
GCGGTTCGCAGCCAGCAATCCGGAATACTTCGCTTTGACGGAAGACGGACGGCGCCTCGACGGCAGCGTCACCACCATTGAGCATCCTGAACAGCTCTGCCTGAGCAGCGGCATCCGCGAAGTGGCTTTTCAGGATGCCAGGGATTACCTGAGTGCCACTACTGACGCTGAGCGCTCGGCGGCAGCGCAGCAGCGCGGCTTCAAATACTGGTCGATCAACGTCGCCAATCCGGGCTTCTTCTGCGTTATGCCTAATGATTACCTGTACTGGTGCCATTGCGACAAATGTCAGCAAGTGGCCCGCGGCGGAAGGAGCTATTCAGAATGGACTCCGGAAGAGCAGCGTAATCTGAATAACGCGCTCTGGGGGTTTACCGCGGAGGTCGCCGGCAGGGTACAGGCGGCCGGTATTGATGGCTTCGTGACCCAGATGGCGTATGGCATCTGCAAAGATATCCCCGATGTCGACCTGCCCGACAACGTGCTGGTCCAGGTCGCGGTAAAGGGCTTGGGCCAGGACAGACGGGAGAACGTTGAGGAGGACGCTCTGATACGGCGCTGGTGCGAGAAGACAGGGATGAAAGTCGCCTTGTGGACGTATCCTGGCAAGCATGGAGCCAAAGCCGCCATGAAAGGCATTCCGGTGATGCTGCCCGTGAGCATCGGCGAATATTTGCAAGACCACAAGAAGTATATCTTAGGTTCATACCTGGAATACGAGACAGATTATTTCCTGTTCAATTATCTGTCCTATTATGTCCATGCCAAGGTCAGCTGGAACCTGAAGACTGATGTCCAGGCTATTCTTGCTGAACATTACCAGCTGATGTTCGCGCAGGCTGCACCGCTGTTCCAAGAGATGTTCCAGACCATGGAGCAACTCTGGACCAAGCGCATCGTCGGGCATACCATAGATACTTCCAAGGGGCCGGTGCCGCTGTTGCCTACCGAGCTGGAACTGTGGTCGCAAATCTACACGCCGCAGCTGCTCCAGGATTTCAACGCCAAGCTCGACCAGGCCGAAAAACTCACTGCCGACAATCCCGATGCATTGAAACGCGTCCGCTTTATGCGGGAGCATCTCTTTGCACCGATTTTTGCCCAGGCCGCCGAGCATGACCGGGAGCAGGCCGCGATCGCAGCCTGGCAGGTAACCGTGCCGGGGCAGGTGCAACTGCGTCCTTTCAAGGGTGAAGTAACCGAGGTCAGCACTACTGTGACGATTGCCGATACTCCTGCGGCCTTGCAGGTCACTTTCCATTGCCAGGAGCCGGCAATAGATAAGATGGTGCGGAAAGCAGAAGCGCGTGATGCCGAGCAGATTTTCCGGGATTCCTGTGTGGAAGTGCTGATCAATCCCTCCGCAGACAGGATACATTACTACCATTTTATTGTCAATGCCGATGGCCTGCTCTATGATGCACGCATGGCCAGCAATGAACCCGGCATGGATTTGAGCTGGAACAGCTCGGCTACCGCCGAGTCCCAGATCGGCAAAGACTTCTGGCAGGTGGTTCTGACGTTGCCTAAAAAAGACCTGGGGCCGTTGAACCCCGAGGGCGTGCCGGTGAATTTCGCCCGGCATCGGTCACTGGAACCGGTCGTGCCGGAAAACTACTACCAGTGGTCGCCGGTGAGCGGACGCAGCTTCCACGCTATTGAACGCTGGGGACGGATGCTCCTGCCCCGCTGATGCGTTCCGCGCAACTTGGCTCTATGCTTGCGCCTTTAGCTCGGCCGGGTCCAGCCATTCCAGGCGGTAGAATTCCTCGAAAGCATCGCCCAGCCGCTCAAATTCAGCGGTCTTGATGCTCCGGGCCGGAATAAAACGCCCGAACATCTTGGTGATTTTCTCGGAGGAGTCACGGTATTCCGCTTCACAGGAGTACGGTCCGTGCAAATCCGGGCAGGAATAAAGTGCCCCGGGGGTTCTGACCCGCTCGGCAGCCTGGCAGGCCCCGAGCTTGATCAGTGACCTTGCAAGGACCGGTGAGAGGTGGGTGGCTCCCGCCTGAGCCAGGCCCATGCCGCGGGTGAAATCCTTGCTGGCGGGGTTCGGGGCCGGGCAGGTTCCACGCTTGACGCCTACGGTCACGATGCCGGAAACCAGCTCCTCCGCTTCTTTGGCCAGTGCTTCACAGCCGGAAGCGAAGATCACCGGCACCTGATGCTGCATGGCGACCAGTGCAAACTGACCGAATTCACCGATGGACAATCCATTGACCCGGAAATCGATGCATTCTCCAGTCTGGGTATGCGAGAAATGCCCGTATGGTGTGCCGGCCTTGGGATGCTGCCCCACGAATGCCAGCGCATCGTAATCATCAAACAGCTCATCCCAAGGGCAGCTGCTGCTGCCGCAATGCAGCTTGGCCCGCTCATCCAGCAGGTCAGGGGCAATCCAACCGCCGCCACCGTGGCCGTCGACTACTACTACCTCAGTAGCACCACCGATGAAGAAGCCGCTCACTGCGGCATTGACTTCCTCAGTCAGCAGCTTCCGCCCCAAATCCCGGAAGATGCCGTCTTTGCTGCAGTAATCCTGGAAATCGACCACGCCGCAGACGCCTTCCATATCAGTGATAAGGTAGATTTTCAGGCGTCCCGGGACTTTGCTTTGCGGGCTGAATTGCATACTGTTTCCTTTTTGTTTACACGGTGACCAGACAGGGAAAAGATTTCTCTAACCTGAATCCGTGAAGTAAAAAACGCATCGCCATTTTTACGGATTCAGGAACTCTGATTTTGAAAATTATAAAGTTCATTAGTTAACTTGAGAGTACCGAGTTCTCTCGTCATTCATTCATGATTTTCTGTTAATTTACCATCCCCAAACGGGAAGTCAAAAAAGTCAAAAAAAATGCTCTGCCTATGACAGTTCATCACTGTTTTTCTTTGCAATAATACTTCTTCGAGCGGTTTCCCCGGTGCGCGAAGCGCCACACAAAAATAACCCCGGGTGAGGAAGCGCGGAGCACGACGCAACCCGGGGTAAGGCCCCCCCAAGCCTGCACCCGGCGGGCGCTACTACAGCAAGTGGAAATGGACTTTTCCAATTGCTCAAGGATTTCGACAAGACTGCGTTTGTGTCGCCCTTGCGGGCGCTGATTTCGGGGTGTCGCCCACCCCCGGTTCCCTTGCCCTCCGGGCTTGGTCACCGGGGGTTATTATTGTGCAGCCCTCCGGGCTAAAAGGTGCCACTGTATTTTCATAAGTCAAATTGCAATAATATAATTTTTCGCAACACTTAAATTATTGCTTAGTAATCAGATTGAAAAAAAGTATCGCTCTCTTTTTTGAACCTGAGATTCAGTTCTCTGAATCTATGCTGGAATCCCAGTCCTGGCAAACGAGCATCAAGAAAATTCCTGTTATTTGCCATCAGCCTGGGAATCGCTCCTTGCTTTGGCTGTCATTGGACTGCGGACGAGTTTTTGCACCAGACGGGGGGCTACATACAGGGTTTATAATCTTCAAATTCCCAAAGACCAATTCGTGACATTTTTTCCACAATGTCATTCCAATTATCAGTATTTATTTTGGAAAAGTAATCGTAGATTTTTTTACGAATTTTTGGAAAATTCCATTCAAAAACAATTAGTAAATGGCGGCCCCAAATCATATCCTCGTGATTGTAATTTTCTATTATATATTGTGGCGTACAGACTTCCAAACAGAATGCTTCTCCTCCCTCCTGATTTTTCAAGCCGACTATAATTTGTAAGGTGACTGAAAAACAATTAGAACGAATTGGACTATAATCAATCAAATTCTTACTTGTATCAGGAGATACAATTTCATTTATACAAAAAGAATCTTCATGCGTAGACATTATCAAAACTCCAAATTAAGTATTCCTGAACGAGATTAATGACATGATTTAGATTATCTATAAGAAATCCAAACATGAGGTATTGGCTCTCTGCCACTACCATCATCTACACCAATACTCCCCCATGGAAAAACTCCCTTCTTAATATCTATGTCCCGAAATAAATCATCTTTGTTTCTACTACCACTATTATTTTCAACAGCAAGGCTTATATATATTAGTTTATCAGCATTGAATGTTAAAATAATCCAATAGCCATTTATTTTTATTGAGTAATTTCTATACGGAATATTTACAGTACCCAATTGTAAATTTTCCCTTTTTGTTTTAATGAACTCTCTTAAACAAGTGTCTCTACCAGATAAAACACGTTCATTTAGAGTAACATCACCTGTTAAATAATTAATCATTATTTTATTTTTCATAAAGCGGAACATCTCCTATCTTTTTAAACTATCCGTGTTTTGTATGAAGAATTGCGTTCCGGCTCAAGTGCCAAATTGTTTATTTGCAAATGTTTATCCCATTGCTTTTGGTGTGTCCTTAATAACCAAATATGCTGTTGCCTGATTACCTGAATGTTGAGTTTGCAGGGATTGCTGAATTAGTTGCGCGTTTTTATTGTTTGAACGCACCCCCTTGTTTTCCGCAACCTCAATTGAAATAAGTGTGTGCGGTCTGGCGGTTCGGCATTGAATGTTTCATGGTCAATAACATGAATGGCTTTCCCTGGATGTCAAATCGACCGGCGCGAAGCGCCACACAAAAATAACCCCGGGTGAGGAAGCGCGGAGCACGACGCAACCCGGGGTAAGGCCCCCCCAAGCCTGCGCCCGGCGGGCGCCACTTGAAAAGCAATTGGTTGGCATCGGTCAAGGCCAAAAGGCAAATTGGGTTGCTCTTGGGTTGACTTTTCCTGATTCTCTGATATAGTATAATTATCGGCAATACTATTGTTCCCATCGTCTAGCGGTTAGGACAACGGGTTCTCATCCCGTAAACAGGGGTTCGATTCCCCTTGGGAATGCCAAAACTTGACAACCTGCAGACTTCCCTCTGCAGGTTTTTTTGTGTCCCGGCAGAGAATCAGCCGTTGCGACTGCAGCGGCAGCAGTACCTAAGGAGGAACTTGCCATGCAGACTTATCTTGAGCCGGCGCGCTCTTTGCCGGTAGTCGCGGAGGTGGAGGTATTGGTGGCCGGGGGAGGCCCGGCCGGGGTTGGTGCGGCCTTGGCGGCAGCCCGGGCTGGAGCGAAGACGATGCTGCTGGAGAAAGCCAACGCCCTGGGCGGAATGGCGACCTCGGGCATGATGTCGCATTGGAGCGGTGCCCAGCAGTTGCCGCTGCTGCAGGAAATCATCGACCGGATGCGTACCAGCAGCTCGCTGCCGCCGGACCGGGAAATCACCTCGGATTACGATGAAAAATGGTGCATCAGTCACGAATGTCAGAAGACTGCTCTGGCGGAGCTGCTGGCAGAAGCGGCGGTAGTAGTGCAGCTGCATACCTGGGTGGTCGGAGTGATAAAAGAAGGCGACCGGGTCTGCGGGGTGATTACCGAGAGCAAATCCGGTCGCGAAGTGATTTTGGCCAAGGTGGTGATCGATGCCACCGGCGATGGTGATCTGGCCGCCTGGGCGGGCGTGGAGTTTATCCTTGGGCGCGAGAAAGACAACTGCTGCCAGCCAGTTACCCTGATGTTCCGGATCGGCGGGGTCGATTACAGCCGCGCCATCTTCCCCGGCAGCTTCGAGAGCTATATCCAGATTCCCAAGGGGGAGGTCCAGGCTCTGGGCAAGAAGCACTTGCCGCCACCGGCCGGACATGTGCTGCTGTACCAGACCAGGCTGCCGGGTGAGGTCTGTGTCAATATGACCAATGTCACCAATATCGACGGCACGGATGTCCGGCAGCTGAGCCAGGCGGAATTCATCTGCCGCCAGCAGATGGACGCCATTATCCTGTTCCTGCGCGAGTTTGTCCCCGGATATGAGAAGTGCTATCTGGTGGCTGCAGCCGAAAATGTGGGTGTGCGGGAGACCAGGCACTGTCAGGGGGTATATACCATCACCGGCGAGGACATCCTGGAAGCACGGGTATTCGAAGACTGGATCGCCACCCGCAATTACTTTAATTTCGATATCCATTCCCTGATCGGACCTGGCTTGGACCGGAACGGCGTGCAGAAGCACTTCAAATCCAAGGGCACTTACACCATCCCTTACCGGGCCTGCCTGCCGAGGAAAGTGGATGGCTTGCTGTTTGCTGGCCGCAATATCTCCGGCACCCATCTGGCGCACTCGAATTTCCGGGTGATGGGCATCTGCCTGGGCATCGGCCAGGGGGTTGGCGTGGCGGCGGCGGTGGCGGTAAAGCAAAACGTTCTGCCGCGCGATGTCGATATCCGGGAAGTGCAGCGGATACTGCTGGCCAACGGAGTGGAAGTATAAGACGCAACAGATTCTTTGATGCAGACTTGGCCGGCCGGCTTTTATCCCTCCAGTTAGGCAAAGGAAGCAATAATGATCGTAGCGATGATTTCTCGTTCTGAAGACGGTCTGCCGGCCTGGGTTTGTGATGGGGTCCGCGCACTGGGGCTTGAGCTGCGCTGTCGCAAATGCCGCACTGAAGAGGAGTTGCTGGCCTTCGCACAAGGTGCGCAAATCATCTGGCTGACTGGCACTAATCCCTGTCTGAATGAACATAGTCTGCCCTTGCTGCCGGATTGCCGGGCCTTGTTCCGCAGTGGCAGCGGGCTTGATTCACTGCCGCTGCAGAAGGCCGCTGAGCTGGGCATCTCAGTGCACAACACCCCGGATTCCATTGCCGAGAGCGTGGCTGAGCATACCTGTGCGCTATTGCTGGCGGCTGTCCGGCTGGTGCCGGCAATGGACCGGATGGTCAAACGTGGCGGCTGGGGGCAGATGGATAAGGAGGATATGGCCCCGGAGAAGGCTTTCCACTGGCATCTTTCCGGACGCGTGCTGGGGCTGATCGGATATGGGAATATCGCCCGGCGGGTGGAAGGCATGCTGGCCGGCTTCAGACTGAGGGTAATTCACTATGACCCATATGCACCAGCCTCGCCGGCCTCGCTGCCCCTGGATGTGCTCCTGCAGCAGTCAGATTTTATTTCCGTGCATTGTCCCTTGACTCAGCAGACCAGGCATCTGCTCGGCTCTCGGGAGTTCGCATTGCTGAAACCCGGGGCGATATTGGTCAATACTGCACGTGGCGAGGTTTTGGATGAAGCGGCTTTGGTTGAGGCTCTGCAGCACGGCCGCCTGGGAGCTGCAGCTCTGGATGTGCTGTCCCGGGAACCGCCGGCAGCTGACAATCCGCTGTTTGCCTTGGATAATGTGATCCTCTCGCCCCATATCGCAGCCATGTCGGCTGACTTCGAGCAAAATTTCTGGTCGCACTCAATTGCGAAGCTGGGGGAGCTTTTGCAGAGCCTGAGCTGAGACTATATTTCTACTGTTCGCTCAGGGTTCAATCGAAGATTTTGCCGGGATTGAGAATGCCGTTCGGGTCAAGGGCGGTCTTGATGGCCCGCATCATATTCAGGAAGCCGGGATCGACCGTCTCAGCCAGATATTGTTTACGTTTATGCCCGATGCCGTGTTCGCCGGAAATCCTCCCGCCCAAGTCCTTGCAGGCCTGATAGAGATCATGCAGGATTGCCGGCAGTATGCGTTCCCACTGGGACAGCTCCCATTCCGGCGGCATCACCGGGGTGGCATGCAGGTTGCCGTC
>JAAZIZ010000082.1 GCA_012800565.1 Lentisphaerota bacterium | reverse complement strand
GCAGCTTAACAGTGCAACCTCTCCAAGGCGACACGATACCTTACGCCCGGAAAACTTTTTTGCAAACCGGGCAGGCGAGAAAAAGAAAATATCAATTTCTGATTCTTTGGGACTGGGAAAAAAGGAAAAAATATCCTCCTGACTGGAAAAAAAGTTTTTCAGCATTATGTTAAGTTCTTTTCCGTTATTCGCATGAGAGATGACTGGATCATTACACTCAGGACGGAATTTTCCGCGTATGGTTTGGTAGCGAAAACGATTCAAGGTAAACAGGATGAACAAACAGCAAAAAGACGAGATCATCAAAGAGTACCAGCGTTCAGGCAATGACGTTGGTTCAGTGGAAGTACAAGTAGCTCTGGCTTCAGCCCGGATTAGCGAACTGACCGAGCATTTGAAGCTGCACAAGAAAGATTTCAGCAGCCGTCGTGGTTTGATTGCCATCAACAACCGCCGTCGCAGCCTGTTGAATTACTTGCAGCGCAAGGACTACGAGCGTTACATCACTCTGATTCGCAAGATCGGCCTGCGCCGCTAAGCGCTTGGTTTTTGGAGCAGGACGTACCGGCTTGCCGGCCAGTCGTCCTGCTTAAATTGATTTTATGGAAAGATATTGACTTGAGGGCATTCTGTTGTGGAATTGGTCGGCAGCAGCAATTGGGCGTTCTGATTACTGCTGCCGCAATTCCGCAATTGCCAGGCCTTGTTCTGGCGGTCCTGAGCGGGAATGTCTTTCCAAATGTAAAAGGAAAAGACAATGAGTATTGAGACTGCAGTTATTGATTTAGGCTCCAATCGCGAACTGACTCTGGAAACCGGCAAGCTGGCTCTGCTGTGCAATGGTTCAGTCACGGTCCGGCAAGGTGACAGCATGGTTCTGGTCTGCGCCGTCAGCGCTGAACCCCGGCCAGGCATTGACTTCTTCCCGCTGCAGGTCGAATACCGTGAACGCTTTGCGGCAGCCGGCAAAATCCCCGGCGGCTTTTTCAAGCGCGAGGGGCGTCCAACCGAGAAAGAGATTCTGACTGCGCGCATGACTGACCGTCCCCTGCGGCCGTTGTTCCCGGAGGGTTTTATCAACGAGGTCCAGATTGTTTCCACGCTTTTGAGTGCTGATGGTGAGAATGAGCCCGATGTGCTGAGCATCCTGGGTGCGTCAGCTGCCCTGATGGTCTCTGACATCCCGTTCAACGGTCCGGTTGGCGCAGTGCGGGTCGGGCGGATCAATGGGCAGTTCATTGCCAATCCCACCAACAGCGAAATCAGCAAGAGTGATATCGACTTGGTCTATGCTGGCATTGCCGGCAAAGCCATTATGATTGAGGGCCGGGGCAAAGAAATTAGTGAAGAGGATTTGCGCGATGCGATGTTGTTTGCTGACTCTATCGTCATCCGTCAGATTGAGGCCCAGAAGGAGTTGGCAGCCAGAGTGAACAAGGCCAAAAGCGCCTATGTACCCAATGTCCCGCCGCCGGAATTCCTGGCTGCCTGTGAGGAGTTCTGCGCGGGCCGTCTGGCCGCAGCCTGCTCAGCCCCCAGCAAGCTTGAGCGCCAGAACCAGCAGGATGAGCTTTTTGCCGCCCTGGTTACAGAGATGACTCCGCGCTTCAGCGATGCAGATGGCAATACCCCGGACTTCAAACTGGTCTGGGAAATTCTGCTGGAAAAAGCTATTCGCGGCCTGGTTCTTGAGCAAGGCATCCGCCAGGACGGCCGCAAGCTGGATGAGCTGCGCCCCATTACTTGTGAAGTAGGAGTCCTGCCGCGAGTACACGGCAGCGCCTTGTTCCAGCGCGGTGATACCCAGGCGCTGGTGGTTGTGACCTTGGGCTCCAGCGATGACGCCCAGGAGTTTGATGTCATTACCGGCGGCGACAAGTACAAGTCTTTTATGTTGCATTATAATTTCCCGAATTTCAGCACCGGCGAGGTCGGACGCTACGGTTCCGCCGGCCGGCGGGAGATCGGCCATGGAGCGCTGGCTGAGCGGTCTGTCGCTGAGGTGTTGCCCGCAGAATACCCGTACACCGTCCGGGTGACCTCTGAAATTCTCGGTTCCAATGGCTCATCCTCAATGGCCACGGTCTGTGGCACCAGCCTGGCCCTGATGGATGCCGG
>JAAZIZ010000081.1 GCA_012800565.1 Lentisphaerota bacterium | reverse complement strand
TGGTGGTCAGCCGTGAGAAAGCCCTGGACGAGCTGGAAGTCCGGGTCGAGGTCAGCCCGCTGGTTTTCTCCGACGAGGTACGGGTGCTCGAATCCCTGCGGGCCGAGATAGCCTCAAAAATCAAGCAGCTGATAGGCTTGGGCGCCAAGATCACCCTGGTCGAACCGGGCACCATCGAACGCAGTATTGGCAAAGCCAAACGCGTACTTGACTTGCGCAAACAAAACTAAGGATCATTTCCCCGGAAACTTCTGAATCACAGGAGGATACTATGAAAGTACGACAGCTATCGGTATTTTTAGAGAACAAGGTCGGACGTCTGGCCAAAGTCACCCAGCTTCTCGGAGCAGCCAATGTCAATATCCGCGCTCTGTCTGTGGCTGACACCCATGATTTCGGGATTCTGCGCCTGATCGTGGACGATGTCGAGGCCGCAGAGAAATGTCTGCGTGAAGGCAAAATTGTCTGCCGCATCAACAATGTCACCGTGGTGGCAGTGGACAACCGTCCCGGTGGTCTGGCCAAGGTCCTCTGCGCTCTGAATGCCGCCAACATCAACATTGAGTACATGTATGCGATCGCCGAGCCCAAGAGCGAGCGGCCATTGATCGTGTTCCGCTTCAGCGAAGGTGAACGTGCAGTGGCCGCCCTGCGGAATGGCGGGGTGGAAATCATCAGCGAAAAGGAGCTTTTCGGCTGAGCAGGCTGACCAGCGCCTCCCGACCGCTGGCAGTACTGACCGCTGAATTCGTATAATATGTCAATCGTAGGAGTTATCTGCGGGCTGGTAGCGGCATTGTTTATGGCTCTGGCTTTTTTCTGCTCCAGCCGAGCCATCCGCCTGCACCCCGAAATGGGTTCGCTGGGACTGCTGGCCCGGGCTCATGTCATCATGGGCGGCATTGCGCTGGTTGCCCTGCCGTTGTTCTGGCAGGAGCATCTCTGGCAGAACCTCCGGCTCTGGCTGCCGATTACTTTGGCAGGAGTGCTTTATTATCTCTTTGGCCAGGCCTGCCTGTTCCTGGCCCAGCGAAAAGTGGATTCCTCACGGCTGGTACCGCTGCTGGGCCTTAAACTGGTGATTCTCGCTTTCCTGAATGCCGTCGTTTTTCGCAGTGAACAGTATGGCTGGCTGCAGATTCTGGCCATTATCTGCACCCTGACTTCAGCAGTGATGCTGAACCGCGCGGGACGGAAAATCCCCCTGGCCAGTTTTTTTCTGGTCATCCTGGCATGCACCGGTTATTCTCTTTCTGACACCTGCATCAAGCGTCAGATGGAAGTCATCGCCTCTCTTGGGGTAGAGGGTCTGGCGCTGCAGTCCTTGCTCTGCACCTGCCTGTCCTATACTTTGAGCGGTATCGCCGGATTATTGCTCCTGCCGGTCGCCGGCTGGAAAGGGCGGCAGAGCTGGATTGACGCCGCGCCTTTTGCCTTGGCTTGGATCACCGGCATCGTCTTCCTGTTCGCCTGCTTCGCCCTGATCGGCACGGTCAACGGCAATATCGCTCAAAGCACCCGCGGACTTTGGGCCATTCTGGCCGGATATATCCTGGCTAAGGCCGGTCTGACTTATCTCGAAGAACAAGTCTCCTGGCAGATCATATTGCGCCGGGTAATCGCAGCCATCCTGATGGTCCTGGCAATACTGCTCTTCAACTATCGCTAATAGCCAGCCCCGCTGGCGAAAACTATTTTTGGGAGGCGGATATGCTGCGCATAACCAGACTGTTCTTCGCTACCTGTCTGCTGTCCTGGCTGCTCAGCGCAGCAGAATGCGAATATATGCTTGATATCCCGCTGCAGCAGCCGTCCCTGGCTGCACTGGAAATCCCGGCTGCGGTCTTGATCAGCCTCGGAGGGCGGCCGGAGACACTGCGGATTATGGACGGACAGGACCAGGCTGTGCCCTGGTTGCGGGAACAGCTGCATACCAGCCGCATAGAATTCGGCCTGAACAGCTGCCCCAGTCAGCAGCAGCTGGTCAAGGAGGGAACGGACGGCAGTCTGGAAATGCACTTCCTGCTCCAGGACGAAGCACTCCAGCCTACCGGATTGAGCATCCAAACCAGCCTGCAGGATTTTGAGCAGCAGGTGCAGATTTACGGCTGGGACGGACAGCAATGGCATATCCTGCTCCAGGACGGACTGATTTTTGCGAGTCACCGCACGACCGGCCTGAAAAATATCGATCTGGAGTTTGACAGCGCCAAGTTTCGCAAGTTCAAAGTCCTGGTCTCACGGGCTTCTCTGGAGCACCATCTGCTCTTGCGTTCGATACAGCGCTCCTGGGATGAGACGGCACAATCATCTGCAAGCGGGCAACTGCAGGCGCCGACCCAGCCGTTCAAGATTGATGCAGTGCGCTTCTGGCAGCGCTTTTCCTACGACTCGGCGGCCAGACCCTGCTGGCTGTACCCGGAGAGCGCAGAAATGCAGATTGAGTCCGAGCCCAAGAAACATCAGACCGTCATCACTCTCCAGCCCCAATGCTATCCAGTCTATGGCGTAAAAGTCCAATGCCAGGAAAAAAATTTCAGCCGGCAGGTCCGCGTCTGCCAACTGACTGTCAACGGCGAAATCATCTTGGCCCAGGAGAAAATCTGGGCGTTGGACCTGCCCGGGCTGAAAAAAGACAGCCTGGAAATACGCTTCCCACCAATACAAGACGGAAAGTTGCAAATATATTTCCAAGATGGAGACATCCCAGCCTTGCATTATCAGTGCATAAGCACCATCACCCCGGCCTGGGTACTATACTTTTTTGTGTCTGCAGACGGGCTGCCGTTCCGCCTCACCGCTGCGCCCGAGGAAAAGGAACCGGAATACGACAACGCGGAGACCATCCGTCAGGCGCAGATGCAGTCGCCTCCGGTCAAAGCTCTGCTGCTGGCACGACAGGAAAAGCCACTGCCTCTCGGCTATGCGGCTCTGCCAGCATCGGGGCAAACTCGGCGCTGGCTGCTTCTGGCGGTGCTGTTCAGCACTGCTGCCCTGGTATACAGCATTATCATGGCCACCCGGAAACCTGCCGCCAGAGAATAAACTCCCGGTTCAGATTTCGCCGGTCATTTTTTCTACTGGCAGCTGAAAGGCCTTTATGCCTTCATACTCGCCGATCTCATTCCGGAATGCCTGTATGGCCTGCATCAGCTTGCCGGCCTGCTCTTCCTCCACCACCGTCATAACTGCGGCATTGGCGCCGGGCCAGACATCGTTGTCTAGCCTGGGCCCGGTCTTGATCCCGCGCCCCACCAGTCGTGGCCACCTGGTAAAGCAAGTCACACCCTCGGCTTCCAGAATATCCATGACTTCTTGCTGAATGGAAATATTATATACTATAAACAGCATCTTCAACATCGTGTTTGTCTCCCTGGATTCAGGCAATTTGCTTTGTATTTTTAACCACCAGGCTGTAGAGGATGGGAATCAAGACCAGGGTGACCAGAGTGGAAATCGACAGTCCGCCGATAATGGCCACGCTGAGCGGAGACCACAGCTCCGAGCCGGTGGTGCCGGAAATGGCCATCGGCAGCATGCCGAAAATCGTGGTCAGGGTAGTCATCATCACTGGCCGCAGACGCTGGCGGCCAGCCATCTGTATGGCCTCACTGACAGCATTGCCGCGTTTAAGCAGAATATTGATGTAATCAATCAGCACAATTGCATTGTTGACCACTGTGCCGACCAGCATAATCAACCCGATAAAGGACATGATGTTCAAGGTCTTGTTGGTTAAAGCCAGAGCAAAAATTGCCCCTGAAAAGGCAAATGGTATTGAGAACATGACAATAAACGGTGCCAGATACGACTCGAACTGCGCCGCCATCACCATATAAACCAGCAATATCCCCAGAATCAGCATCAGGGTTAAATCAGCGAAAGCCTTGCCCTGCTCCTTGATCTGACCGTCATAATCAATCCCTATCCCCGGGGGAAGGATGACTTTTTCGGCTATCGCCCGCTTTAAGTCGGCCCCGACCTCACCCAGCGAACGCTCATAGATATCAAGATTCAGGTACACCACCCGTTCCTGACCAGTGCGGTTGATGCTGACCGGGCCAAGCTCCTCAGTGATGCTGGCGAATGCATCCAAACGCACCCGGTTGCCATTCACAGTTATCTCGCTGTTCAGCAGATCGCTGACCGTCCGGCGTTCGATTTCACTCAGCTGGACGAAAATCTCATACTCGTCATCACCTTCTCTGAACTGACTGGCTTCATTACCGTAAAACAAAGTCCGGATGGACGAGACGATATTATTCACATTGACTCCCAGGATCGCAGCAGCCTCACGGTCGATATTGATCACGATCTCCCGGTTGCCGTTGTCGAAAGTGATATTGGGGTCTACACAGCCGGGGATATCCAGCGCCAGCTCCTTGATCTGATTGGCCAGCGCCAAAGTGGTCTCCAGGTCATAACCAAGGACTTTGACCACGATCGGCTTCTCGTTGCTGCCACCCATAATCCTGGTCATCAGGCGATTCGAGGTGCTTAAGAACACCCGGTCCAACTCCGGCCAGGCCCGCAGTTCGCTCAAGACCGCATTGCCGAATTCCGCGACCCCGTACGGCCGTTCCTCCAAGGAAAGCAGTTTCACATTCACCCGCCCGATATGAGACCCGCGCCCGCCCCAGCCGCTGGAGGCCCGGCCGGCCCGCCAGTTGGTGAAACGAATGGCGCTCTGCCGCGGCAAGCCATCCTCAGCAGGAGCCACCGGCCGCCCTTTAGTCGCCAGCAGCTCCTGTTCCTTGCGGTACAGCACTTCCACAATGCGACGACTGGTCTCAGCTGTCAGTTCCGCCCGGGTGGAAACCGGCAGCTGGAAGCGGATATCCATCTCGCCGGTATCTTGATCGGGCGAAAATTCCGTTCCCACGAAAGGAATGACCATAATAGACAGCCCGATCACCAAGGTCGCAGCAATGATAACCAGGCTGCGATGGCGCATGCAGTAGCCCAGCAGATTGCCGTACATGGCCTCAAAAGCCTGGAAGTAACGCTCGCTCCAGGCGTAAGCGATTTCGCGCCAGGAACGCTTGCTGGCAGCCGCTGCGATCTCCTTTTTAGTCCGCGGAATCGTCCGCAGGAGTTTTGAGCTGAGCATCGGGGTCAGAGTCAGAGCACAGGCCAGGCTGGCCAGCAAGGTTGCAGTCACCAGTCCCCCCAGCTGCTTGAACATAATACCTGAAGCGCCTTCGACGAAGACCAGGGGCAGGAATACGCAGATAGTGGTCGCGGTGGAAGCAGTCAGGGACAACCCGACCTCAGAAGCAGCGAACATGGATGCCTCGCGGACCTTGACCCCGCGATTGACATGACTGGTGATATTCTCCAGCACCACAATCGCATTGTCGACCACCATTCCGATGGCGATGGCCAGAGCAGACAGGCTGATCATGTTTATGGTCCAGTCCATGAAATACATGAAACAGAAAGCGATAATCAGCGAGAAAGGGATGGTCAAGACCACCACCAGCGAGGTGCGGATATTGCGCAGGAAGAACAGCGTGACCAGAACCACAAACAGACCACCCCAGTAAACCGTGCCCTTGACATTGTCGATGGACTGGGTGATAAAAGTACTGGAGTCGTTGACGATAAAAAAATTGATGTCCCGGGGAATGATTCTTTCCAGGCGTTTAAGTTCGGCACGCACCGCCTCACAGACGGCCACGGTATTGGCACCGGTGCGCTTCTGCACGATCATCATCATGCCGT
>JAAZIZ010000080.1 GCA_012800565.1 Lentisphaerota bacterium | reverse complement strand
TTTACTTGAGGAATGCCTGTAAAATCATGCTGAGCATAAGTACAGACGCATCACAAACGGGCCCGGCAAGCTGCAACAGCCTGCCGGTCCCTCTTTTACTGGAACTGCAGCGTGCCGAAGCAATCCTTGAAATTGCGATAATGGTTCACGTGGTCGTAATTACGTTCCCAGATCGCTCTATATGCATCACTGCGGTAAAAGAAATTGAAGCGCCATTGCTCGCCGACCTGGGGTTTGGCCGGAAAAATCTCCAGCGGTATTTCAATCAGAGCCGAGATTTCGCCGGGCTGCAACTCCACTCCGGGTGCCGGCACGGTGACTTTCCCTACGCTCGGCCCGGTCAACTTGTAGAGGTCACCCAGACCCTGGTTTTCAACGTTCGTTTTCTCCAGAACATATTTGGGCATGCCTCCGTTCTTGAACCGCCCGGGCAGGAACAGCGTATCCTTCTGATTCGGTCCGAGATAGACATACAGATTATGGCTGGAGCAGTCCTCTTCTGCGGAATTCTCCCGCAACAGCACTATGCGCAGCGTATCATTATCCCAGGCACAGGAAAAGCGCACGGCCCGGCGTCCATAGACCTCTGCCGGGGCGTCAATGTAATAATATGCCGGCAGCAGATATTGCATCTGCCCGGAATTGGTGACCACCGACCGACCGCACAGCTGGATGTCATGCTGCTTAATCCATTTGACATCCCAGTTGAAAGGTGCATACAAGGGGCCGCTCAGGCGTCCGCCGGCTTTCAGCACCTCCGCAGTGGAATAACCGAACAGCGGCAGGCCATTGTCCTTGCCGTCCCAATAGGCGAAGCCGCTCTTGGCGCGCGGGATGGCTTGCAAAAAATCCTCCCGGCGAATCAGCATATCAAGCAACTTGGCACTGTCTTCAGCTGTGCGGCTCTGCCGCATCAGAGCCAGTTGATTCACAGCGGACATAGTAAGGTTCAGATAGTCGAATTCCAGCCGCAGCAACCGTTGCAGTTCATTCAGAGCAGTGCTTTTCTGCTCCGCCGCCTGCAGTATCTCGCCGAGCTCAGCAACGACAGCGTTGGGGAAGCGCAGCATAATGGTCCGGATATTATTGGGGTCCCGCTGCGGTGCACCGCTCAGCAGAGCCGGATCATTCCAGTCAATTTCAACCGTCGATACTTGCAATTTCTGCCTCTCATTCAGCAGGCGGTAGAATTTTTCCATCTCCTCTGCTGCCGCTCCGAAAGCCTGGCGGCAGTATTTCTGCAGCAGCACATTGATATCCAGTTCAGGATTATCCAACAGCTTGCACCAGATGTAATATGTCGGTCCTTCCAGCCCGAACAATTCGCCGAAACCACAGCGGTAGATGCCTTTGATATTGTTGGCATAAAATGCCTTGACCTGCTCGACGCAGAATTCCCAATTCTGCTTGGGCAGGAATCCCTCCGGCTTGTACCAGCCCCAGTTATACAGATAAACCGTAAAGCCGCCGGGGACTTGGTACGGACGCCACTTTTCCGCCACTTCAGGGTTGAAAGGAGCCAGATCAATCACCGTATTCTCAGGAAAATCCTGGAATGTGCGCGGAGGCTGACGGGTCGGCCCGTAGGCCATAATGCACAGTTTCTTACCCGGGCGGTCTTTCTGGAACTGCAGAGCCATCTGCCGGTGCATGATCCAGAGTTTCTCGCCCCAGCAGGGGTCCTGGCGGTATTGGTCACGCTCGCTGGGCGGCACTGCCGGACGGATGTCATATAGGTTCTGGCACTGCTCGCACTCACAAGGTGAGTATCCGTCGCTCTGATTCAGCTGCACCATGTCGAAGCCGCCATCAATATGCTGCAGAAGTTCTGCATAGATCAGCTTCTGCACTTCGGGATTGGACAGGCAGTGTTGCGGACACTGGGGATGCGGCTTGGCCCGTTGGCCGGCGCGCAAGGCAAAATACTCCGGGTGCTCATCCCATAATTCCGGCGGGACGGCCTTGTCGTGCGAATGCCCGCC
>JAAZIZ010000079.1 GCA_012800565.1 Lentisphaerota bacterium | reverse complement strand
CAGCCCTTCGGCGTTCGGTTTGTTGTAATATGGTGTCACCTGCAAGGTGGCATCAACCCCCATTTTAGCCGCCTCGGCGCTCAAATGTATGGCCTCGCTGGTGGCATTGGCGCCAGTGCCGGCGATAACTTGGCAGCGTTTGTTGACCTTGCGGGTCACCGCTTCGATAATCTGCAAATGCTCTTTGGCGTCGACCGTTGGCGACTCACCGGTGGTGCCGACCGGGACAATGCCGCTGACCCCAGCGGCAATCTGCATCTCCACCAGCTGTTCCAGGGTCGCGTAGTCTATTGCTCCGTCCTTGAACGGGGTGACTAACGCAGTATAACAGCCTTGTAATTGTAATTGCATAATCGGTTCCCCAATACATTCTTTAACCATTTCAGAGCGTCTTTCCGGTTCAGCATAAACTATAACCTCTGATAGGTTATTCTGCCAATTGTTTCCGGCTGGCGATGGCAAAAAAAGCATACAGTACACTGATCAGCATGCAAAACCAGACGAAAGCAAATTCCCAATCCCGCCGTTTGACCAGCATAATGTTGACAAACACCGTCAGCACCACCAGCAGCAGCAGTTTCACGGCCACCGGGAAAGCCGGCCAGAGGCTCTGGCCAAAGTGCCGGTATGGGATATTGGAGACCATCAGACAGGAGGACAACAAGACCAGCAAGGCGGCAAAAATACTGCTGAGCGGGTGGCTATGCATAAGCCCGACCAGCACCCCGGAACATGCCAGCAATGCTCCTGCCGGTGACGGCAGGCCCTGGAAAATCCCTTTCGGATATTGCCTGGTAGGATGCAGGAAGCGGTACAGACGATAGACCAGGCAGGTGGTGTAAAAGATGGCGCACAGCACCGCCAGCCAAGGCGGGATAATGGAATTGCCATAGGACAAACCACGGAAAATCATGCACCCCACTGCCAGACCGAAGCTGGTGGCATCGGCCACATCGTCAAAGAATGCTCCGCGTTTGGTGGAGCCGAATTTGCGGGCCAGGCGTCCATCGAAGAGATCAAAGAACTGACCGATAAAGATCAGTACGAAGCCCAAAGTAAAATAGTTATGCCGGCAGACCACCCAGGTGGCGGCCAGCCCGCAGAGGAAGTTAGCGAAGGTCAAGGTGTTGGCGTACCAGAAATCAGGTACGACCTTGCAGTATACTGAGAGAAAGGCCAGCAGCACGCAGCTGAACAGCATATAGCTTACGACATTGCTGTTGATCAGGGTCAATGGCTCGAGATGGTACAGCGCTGCTGTTGACAGCAGAATGGTCACCAGGGCAGTCTTGGCCTTGCCGAAGGAATTCGCGGCTTTCTTCTGGCTGAACAGGCGGGAAAACTGCCCCAGAGTATCAATGCCGATAAAGGCCAGCACTCCCCAAAGATTGAGACGCACTTCGGGGTGGATATCCTGCCCCAGGCTCAAATACAGCAGACAGGGAAAATACATGCACTTGTCACTCAAGGGGTCCAGCCATTTGCCTGTCTCGGTGCTTAAATCGCAGTTCCGGGCAATGGTACCGTCAGTGAGGTCGGTAATCATCCAAAAAGCAAACCACAGGATGCCGCAGGTCCACAGCCCTTGCGAAATCAGCAGCACGCTCACTAAGCCCATCGGGATGCGGATCAGGGAAATAGTATTCGGGTGCAGCAGAATGCAGCGTTGGATGAAAGCACGGCTCCAGGGCTGGCGCGTGAAGTAAAACGATGCCAGGCGCTCGGCCAGCAGCATAAGCAAAATAACAATAGTCAGCAGCAATGATTGTGACATGATGGGATAGACAGAGCAAGGGTGAAAGAAGTTGTTCCAGGACAGGCCGGGGCGGAAATCATTGCTCGGCCTGCTCCTCGTCCGGGATTTGGCGGCGTCTGGCCCGGACCAGCAGCAGCTTGCGCGGGTCTGCCTCCAGGATGTCAATTTCCAAATCGTCGGTGAGGATATGTTCGCCGGACTGGGGAATCCGGCCCAGGGACGCCATAATATATCCTCCCAAGGTGTCGTAGCCCTGTTCCTCGGAGATATCAAGGTCCAGCAACTTGTTGACCTCCCAGATCGTGATGCGGCCGTCGTTGACAATGGAGCCGTCCGGTTCCAGGTCATGACCATCAGGATTGACTGTCTCATTCACATCAAACTCATCCTGAATTTCGCCTACAATCTCTTCCAGGATATCCTCAATAGTCACCACTCCGGCGGTCCCGCCATATTCATCCAGGACGATGGCCAGGTGATTCCGGGTCAAGCGGAATTCTTCCAGCAGATCGCTGACATTTTTGCTTTCCGGGATGAATACCGGCTTACGGGCGATATCCAGGGCAATGCGTGACTGGCTCAATTTTTCATCGCTGATCAAGTCCTTGGCGTAGACAATGCCGCTGATGGTATCGATAGTATCATGATAAATTGGGATGCGGCTGTGTCCGCTGGTGGCGATGGCCTGCTTCAATTCCTGCAGGCTTGCGGTTTCATCCATTGCGACCAAATCGACCCGTGGCGTCATAACTTCGTGCACGAAAGTCTTGTCCAGATTCATAACTCCGTTCAGCATGCGCCGTTCGTCCCGTTCCAGGCCCTGGTGATTGGGCGAGTTGGGCTCGACATCTTCATCAGCTTCCACCAGCGAAAGGATCTCATCCTCGGCGGTGACCTTGTACGACTCATCGTAGCTGGCACTCTTGGCCCGGATTTTTTCGACCCACCAGGCCAGCGGGGAGAGCACCGGCGAGAGCACCCAGAAGACAATCCGGTAGAGCAGGAAATTCCAGACCAGGAGCCGGGCGGTGATGGTCAGGCTCAGAGCTTCGTTGAGAATCTCCAGAGCGGTAAAGAGCAGCAGCACCCAGATGGCGCACCCGATATAGCTTGGCACAGTCGGCATGCAATGGACTTGCCAGAACAGGCAGAACAGCATGGCTATGCAAGACAACAAGGACAGGAAATGGGCCGAAAGCCTGAGCCGCCACAAGAGTGGATAATCATACTCCAGGCGTTCAGCCAGGGTCTTGGACAATTCCCTCAGCTTGCGCAATTTAGCTTTATTGAATGTTTCGAGTTTCATGGCCGCCAGGGTGAAAAACACAAACCCGGCGCTGGCTGCCAGCGTCACGGCCAGATGCAGACTAGTACTCATAGGTTCCTTTCTGGGTTGAATTATAAATCAGACGCCAACGCCACGCTCACGCGCAATGCTGACATCACCGGCAGCCCAAGGGTTCAAAAAGCCGCAACCGCATCCAAGTCAAATTCCTGGGCCAAGGCAGACAGCAGGCGCTCTTCAGCTGCCCGCATCGACGCACGATCTTCTAGCGTAAGATCGTCTTCGCCATAGAGATGCAGAAGTCCGTGCAGCGCATACAGGATCAATTCCCGCGAACGCGACTGCTGGTACTTCCCGGATACTTCCGCAGCCACCTCGGGGCAGAGATAAATCTCCGCCATTACGCAGTCCTCGTCAAGGAACATTTCCGGCTCCGGCCCATTGCGGAAATCATAGGTGATCACATCAGTGGCACCCTGGTGCTGCAAATGCAGGCCATTAAGCGCGGCCATTTCCTGACGTCCCAGCAGCACGACTTGCAGCACTCCGCGCTCGCAGCTGTTTTCTCCTGCCAAAAGCTGCTGGGCCCGGCGCAATAAGGCCAGCAACTGCCGCCGCTGGCGCAAAGCGGGCGCGTGGGGGCTTTTGTGCAGTAAGATTTTCATTGCGATTTTTTGCCAGCAGTTCCGGGATATTCCGGACGGAAATGGTGCATTTCCAAAATCGTCTTCTGGATGCTCATTTTGAGAGTCTCCAGTTCGGCGGTGGTGATATCTGCCTGTGCGAATTGTTGGTCATTCCACTTGTCATTGATAATCTCATTGATCTTGTGCAGAATGGTGTCTGGGGTCAGAACCGTGCCGGTCTCGTCTTTGACCGCAGAAACACAGACCTCCAGGAGCGCTTTCTGGTCAGTGGTGCCTTCGCGGATGGCCGGCGTCACGGCTGAGACGGCTTTGCGCAGTATCGACTGGTAATCGGTGGGGCGCCCGACGAGTGCCCGCACTGCTGCTTCACAGGCATCGGCCAGGCTGACAATGACCACCTCCTTCTGCTGCGGCAGCGGATACTGGTAGCGGAACTGCTGCTCCTCCGGGACGGGTTGCCCACTGGCCTTAGCCTCCTGGACGGCTTTCTGGTAGAAATACGTGATCAGGCTGTTGCCGTGGTGCTGCTCAATGGCCTGGCGGACCGAATGACGCAAATGATGCTTGTCGGCCAAAGCAATGCCGGCTTCGACATGAGAGCGGATAATCATGGCGCTGTCCAAAGGCGACAAAGAATCATGAGGGTTGTCAACCCCAAAAAAATTTTCTGCAAAATAATGCGGTTGTGCGAGTTTTCCGATATCATGAAACAACGCCATCACTCTGGCCAGAGGGACATTGGCCTGGATAGCCAGGGCTGCGGCCTCGGCGATGGCTGCGACATTCAGAGAATGCTGGTATGTCCCCGGTGCCTCCTGCTGCAGGCGCCTTAGCAGAAAGTGGTTAGTATCGTTCAATTCCAGCAGGGTGGACAATGTGACCAGCCCGAAACAGTACTCGAAGATAGGCAGCAGAGCCATGACCAGAATGCCCATCAGCAGTCCATTGGAATATGATATCACCAGTATACTGGGCAGAATGGATTGTATTTCCGACCATTCCATGTGGGTGTCCAAACAGAACAGGATGCTGGCAATGGTGATGGCCAGTCCCAGGGCGAAGCCGCCGACAATAAAGTCGCGCCTATCCTTGGCATATTGAAAAAAGCCGACTCCCACCAGAGAGGTGAACAGCGATAAATAGAAGAACTGATACTGGAATACCCCCACTTCGACCTGCAGAGGAACCGCAATCGCCACTATCACCGCAGTGCAAATCGCAGTGCGGCCATCGAATAAATTAGCCATCAGCGCGGGCACCAGAGCCAGAGGCAAAAAGTTGATCAGGCTCTCGGCCGGCAACCCGAGACGATGGTACAGGACGACAAAAAAATGCACCAGGAAGAAATGCAGCATCAGGGCTATGGCGCTGACCGTCAATCGCTGCCGGAGACTGGCGGGAGAAATGCGCACCCGGCAGAGTATGAAGACAAAACTGGCAATAAAGAACGCCAGCAGCAGAATCCGGATTATATTCTCGCGCCCGAAGTCGAGGTCCTGCCACCACGGGCTGTCCTGGTGTGGATTAGCTGCTTCGTAAGCCTCCAGGATGGCCTGCTCTTCATCAGACAATGTCACCAGTACCTCGCCCGGCGAAAATTGCCGCACCGGCACGGACACTGCCGTCATTGCTTCTTCCTGCAGGCGCCGGCTTTCCTGGTGCTGATAGCTCAAGGTCGGCTGCCAGACCGGGTCTGACCAAAGGAGACTTAAATCCAAGCCAGAATGCCCGATGCTGCGGGAGAAGTTCTCTTCAATCACTTTCTGGGCTTCAGCCAGGGTCAAGAGCGTCTGGTATCTGCGTTCAAACACACCGTCAGAAGAGATGATGCGGGCACGGCATTGGCAGTCGGTCCGGTCGCAATCCAAAACCGGCAAATTCTCAGCTCTGATCCCCCCGGACATGGTCTCACGCACAATTTTCAGCAGCTCTTCGGCCGCTGTACCATTGGTCAAGATGGTGCGCAACTCCTGCTCTGCCGGGGATTGTTCTGTTGGGGATTGTTTCCCGGGCTCAGCCAGAGCCGCGAGGCGCTGGCGGAAAGCATTCAGCGCCTCGCGTATATTTTCTTCCTGCAGAACGAAAACCGCCGGCTGCTTCCGGGCCGCTTCCGCCTTGCGGGCCTGGGCCTGCGACAAGTCTCTATAAGTGAAAGGATATTTTGCCCGAACGGTCTGAGTCTTGTGCGCCTCCAGCAACAGAAAACTGGGCTGTTGCGCATGCCGGCGGCTGATCAGAATACTGCCGTAAGCCCAAGCCAGAAAAAACAATAAGCTGATAAAACCATAACGGCGCAGCCAGAACCGGCAGCCAGCTGCCGGAACCACCGCCGGGGGCGGAGTCTCTGCTGACGGTAACGGGGGTTCGTCAGGAACTGCTGGAGAAGCAGTACCACCGGAACTATGACCGGATTCTGCTGGCTGTCTGCCAGAATCGGACCGGTCTTCATGAACTTTGCTGGTTTTCATATTTGTAGCTGGGCTGTCCCGCCCAGGGCAGAAAGCTGTACCCCACGGCAACAATACCCGCGCACGGGAAACGGCCGTCCTGCAGCCAGACTGGCAGGACGGCGCTCCCAAGTGGGAAGGCCAAGCTCCTAATTATATTGCGAGTAGATGATCGCCGCGTTGTGCCCGCCGAAGCCCAGATTGACTTTCAGGACCGACTCCAAGGCTTGACGCCGGTACGCATTGGGCACATAGTCCAAGTCGCATTCCGGGTCCGGGGTCTCGTAGTTCATGGTGCCTGGTATGATCCCCTCTTGCAGAGCACGCACGCAGACCGCAGACTCAAAACCGCCAGCCGCACCGAGCATGTGACCGGTCTGTGCTTTCGTACTGCT
>JAAZIZ010000078.1 GCA_012800565.1 Lentisphaerota bacterium | reverse complement strand
TCCCAAAGTCATCGGTCATCCCAATCCTTGGCAGCAGTTCAGCAATGTCTTCACCCAGACCTACCGGACCCTGGGGCTGTTGTTCTCGCCCCTGGGAAACCGCCTGAAGAGCCTGACCTCCGGACAGGAAGCAGAGAGCTCGGAAACTCAAATCCAAGTCAAGCACCTGAGCGGGCCGCTGGGGATTCTGTTGATGCTCTGGTACAAGCTGAAATTTGAGGGGCTGCGGGGAGGGCTGTCATTTATCATCCTGATTTCTTTCAGCCTGGCGATATTCAATCTGCTGCCCCTGCCGGTGCTCGACGGCGGACATATCGCCTACGCGATACTGGAATTGATTATCCGCAGACGACTACCGGTAAAGCTGGTTACAATACTGCAGAATGTCTTCGCGGCTTTGCTGATCGGACTGATGCTCTATATCACGGTTTTTGACGGCAAACGCATCTTCGTCCGCCTGCATAACTGGCTGAGCAGTACACCGACACCGGTCGTGGAAAAGAACTCCGGTGGATCAGAGCTGCCGCAAGAGAGTGTTTCGGAACTGTCCCCGGCGGCGGAAAAATGACTGAGCAGCATTACCAAGTCGCAATTGATGGGCCGGCAGCCTCCGGCAAAAGCACTGCTGCCCGGCTGCTGGCGGCCCGCTTGGGCGGGTATTATGTCAATACTGGCGATATGTACCGCGCAGTAGCCTGGGCTGCCTTGAAAGCCGGCGTGGACCCCGTGACGCAACCGGAGAAAGTCATTGAGCTGCTGCCGGGCTGGGACTTGCGCTACCGTGTGCAGCCTGGACAGAAACAGACCTTGCAGCTCTGCCTCAATGGACAAGTCCTGCAGCCAGAGGAATTCCGGACGCCGGAGGTGACTGCTGTGGTCAGCCAGGTCGCCAGCATTCCCGCCCTGCGGGAATGGATGCTGGACCGCCAGCGGGAGTGCGACCGGCTCGGTATCGTGATTATGGAAGGCCGGGATATCGGCACCGTGATTTTTCCGCAAGCGCGGTTTAAGTTTTTTATCACCGCCAGCCCTGAAGAACGTGCCCGCCGCCGTTTCGCCCAGCGTGGCGAGGTCGCTGCAGATGCGACTCTGGCGGCAGTGGCCGCTGAAATCGCGGCGCGTGACCACTTGGACAGCATCCGGGCGGTGGCGCCGCTGCGCCCTGCGCCTGATGCACTGCTGGTCAATACCGATGGCCGCACCCAGGATGAGGTCGCGGATTGGCTGGCCGCTTATATTCGGGAGCAGCAATGAGCTGGATTATACTGTATGGCCTTGCCTGGCTGGCTGCGACTGTACTGGCAGTAATCCTTACCGGGGTCTGCCGGGTGCTGGCCCCGCGTCTGGGATTGCTGGATGTGCCTTTGCACGAAGCCCATAAGAGCCACCGCCAGCCTACGCCGGTGGCCGGCGGCATTGCAATGTGCCTGGCCTGGCTGGCAACGCTGTTCGGCGGCATAGCAATCGGTTGCCTGGGAAAAGACCTGCTCCCCGCCGAAATCAGCCATATCCTGCCGGGAATCAAGGCAGTATGGCGGAATCTGCTCCTGATCTCTGCAGTAGCCGTGGGATTTACCGCGCTTGGGGTCTGGGATGACTGGCGCTCAATGCCGGCCTGGCGGAAATTCCTGCTCCAGTTCCTGCTGGCGGCGGTGAGCGCGTCCTGGGGGCCGCGCCTGACCTTGGGCTTGAGCAGCCCGGTTCTGGGCTGGGTAGTGACGGTGTTTTGGACCATGACCGTAATCAATGCCCTTAATTTTTTCGACAATATGGATGGGCTGGCAGGCGGTACTGCGGCTTTGGCTTGCCTGTTCCTGGTGCTGGTTGCATCAATCCGGGGGCAGCATTTTGTGGCCATGCTGGGGTCTGCTGCAGGTGGCAGTGCGTTGGGATTCCTGGCTCACAACCGTCCGCCGGCAAAGATTTTCATGGGTGACGGCGGCAGTCATTTTCTGGGTTACTGCCTGGCGGTGCTGGCTACTCTGACTACCTACTATATGCCGGGCGAGAGCCCCACCGCCACGCCGGTGCTGATACCGTTGCTGGTGCTGGCCATACCGCTCTTTGACGCTGCTGCCGTAATCGTTCTGCGGCTGCGGCTGCACCTGCCGATCTACGTCGGCGACAACCGGCATATCTCGCACCGCTTTGTCAATCTCGGGCTGTCGCGCGGCTATGCGGTGCTGCTGGTCTGCCTGCTTTGCTTTATCGCCGGAGCCAGCGCGGTGACCCTGTTGTGGCTGCCCCCAGCCGGGGTATGCCTGGTCTTCGCGCATACTGGAGCGCTCCTGGCCCTGGTCTCAATTATTCAATTTTATATTCCGGAGGCGAACAGGAAATGAATTTATCTACTGCCTCAATGCAGGAAATCTGCCGGCGGGCCATCGCCGAGGATGTTGGCAGCGGCGATGCCACCACGCTGGCGATTCTGCCGCCTGAGCTGGAGATCACAGCCCATTTTGTCACCCGGCAGGATTGCGTCTGTGCCGGTTTCCCAGTGCTGCAGGTGCTGTTCCAGGAATTTCCGGGCGCGGTGGAGTTGGAGCCGCACGTGCAGGAGGGGCAGTTCTGCCCGGCCGGCAGCATTTTGGGCAGTGTGCGCGGTTGCGCCAGGACCATCCTGACGGCCGAACGCACCGCCTTGAATTTCCTGCAGCGTCTGTGCGGCATAGCGACTCTTACCCAGCGTTATGTGCAGGCCCTGGGAGACTCCCAGACTAAAATCCTGGATACCCGCAAGACTACTCCCGGCCTGCGGCTGTTG
>JAAZIZ010000077.1 GCA_012800565.1 Lentisphaerota bacterium | reverse complement strand
TCATCCGAGCCATTGCCGCAGATAATCTGCTCCTCCGGCAAGGAAAATTCCGCACTGGCGGCCTGACGCACGCAAAGTGCGCTGGGTTCGGAGTACAGGCGCAGGTTCTGCCAGGAGAAACTCTGCAGGGCAGCCCCGACTTCCGGAGCCGGCGGATAAGGATTCTCATTGGTATTCAGTTTGATGAACTTCTGCCCCCGCGGCTGCTCGCCGGGCACATACCCGGCAATACGGGAGATATTCGCACGCGCTAAATTGTTCATATTTTGCTGCTTTGCTCTGGAGCGGGCGCACTGCACCCGCCGGGGATAAAATGGTTTGCCGCGAGGCGGCGTTTCACCTGCCCTCAAAGGGCCAGAATCTGGTCCATCTCAAGGCTGATATTGCGGACTTTATCCTGTATGGTCTCGCCTTCGCCGGGCAGCTCGGCGGTCAGAACGTCGTCGTAAGCGACATCTCTGAGGGCCTGACGCACTTCCGCCCAATCGATGGTGCTGGCCAGCAGGCTTTTGGTAAAAGTCTTGCTGCTCTGGTCATAACCTTTGATATGGACCTTTTTCAGACGCTTGCCCAGACTGCGGATCCAATGCTGGGGGTAGGCGATGGCGCAGTAATTGCCGATATCAAAATAAGCCTGCAGGTAAGGCGTGCCGAAAGCATCCAGGTAGGCATTGAATTCCAGCGGACTGAGCAGGAATTTGTTGCCGACATTCTCAATGCCGATGCAGACTTTCGCTTTCTGGTAGGCAGGCAGAAGCTTTTCAATTTCTGCCGTTGAGCGCTGCCAGGCCTGCTCGTAGGTCACCTCGGGCTTGACTACCGCCGGCACCAGCAGCACCGTGTCCGCGCCTACTTCCACCGCAGTAGCCAGAGAGGCGAGCATTCCCTCGCGCGAGGCAGCGCGCACCGCCGGGTCCGGATCAGACAAAGGACTGGACCAGTGAATGCTGTTCATCACGCTGGGTATTGCGATGCCGGCCGCCACCGCGGCCTGCCGGTAACGTTTGCGCTCTGCCTCGGTCAGCAGCGTGGGAATTTCGACACACTGGAAGCCCAGCGCCGCCGCCTGCACAAATTTTTCCTCCGGACTCTCGCCGGGCAAAAAAGCCAGATAAATACCTTTGCGCATTGCATTTTCCTTTATGTGACAAACCACGACTCGAAACTACAATCTTAATATAACGCTTATGGGCCCCAGACACAACCGGCTTGCCGGCAATTGTGCCGCTGCGGTTTGGCCGCCGGACTGGCACTCACGCCAGCGTTCCGGCAATATCCGGCAGCACCAGTTCGCAGCCGATCTCGGCCAGGTTCCGGCGCAGGTTCTGCAGCATCGCGGCATCGGTATAGGTGCCCACGATAGCCCCGCCGCTGCCGGCAAATTTGGCCGATGCTCCAGCGCGCCGGGCGACTTCAACCATCAGTTTGTTCTCCGGCGAGACTCGGAAAACGCGGTCGCGCAGATCGAAATTGGCATTGATCAGGGCTGGCAGTTTCTCGGTCTGCCCGCTGCTCAGCGCTGCAAAACCCTGCCGGGCCAGATCCGCGAATTCGCTCATCGCGGCCACGATGTCAGGCTTGTGTTCATCGAACATGGTGCGTAAATTCAGATGATAGGTGCCGGAGAATTCGGCTCGCCGCGGGTCGAAAGCGACATACAGCGGGGGCAGCAGCTGCACATCCAGACGCTGATAGCGGCCATGCTTGTGAGCAGCAAAGAACTCCTGCTCGAAATCCATATACATCAATCCGTTGTACATCTGTATCACCCGGTCCTGCATACCGCAGGCGATGCGCAGCTCCTCGGACTCGGCCTGCCAGCACAAGGTCGGAAGCAGCTCAAAGGGGATCTGGTCTTCAACGTCATAAAAGCGCAACAGCGCTTTCAGCACTGCAGTGCTGATGCCGCTGGAGCCGCCCAGGCCTACCATACGCGGGATGTTAGAACGGTAACGCAAGGTGAAATTGCGCTTGGGCAGGGTGATGCCGCTGGCCCGGCAATAGGTGTGAAAAACCTTGGCTGTCGCCTTGACCACCCGGATGCCGCCGTAGTAGCCGAAGTGCTCAATCTCATTGATCATGCTGTCGAAGTCAGGGAAATTGCCGTCATCCTCGGCCCCGGGCAGCAGGCAGATTTCCGGACTTTCCCACAGCTGCACCTGCGATTGGAAATTGGCGAAGGAGAAAGAGATGGTCCGGCCAAAATATCCATCCGAGGGATTGCCCAGCAATCCGGCCCGGGCATAGGAGCAAGTCTGCAGAATCATCGCGTTTTACTCCTTTTTGCCGGTGGTTTTGAATTCCAGCTTGGAGAGTATCTGCAGCTGGTACACCGTAAAGCCGATCAGCATAAAGCCCAGAATCCAGGCCATGGCAGTCGCGGTGCCGAATTTCAGATAGATATATGCCTTGTAGAAAATCAGCAGGCTGGCCACGTTGGTGCCGCTGGAACCGCCGGTCATAGTCATAATCATGGCGGTATTCTCCCAGGAGCGGATGAAGATGCCCACAAACTGAATGATCAGCAGCGGCTTGAGTATCGGAATCACTACAAACAAAATCTTGTCCACAAAAGTCGCTCCGTCGATATCTGCGGCTTCATAGAAATCGTCAGCGATGCCTTTCAGAGCGGCGAGATAGATCAGGCAGCCCGGCCCCATGCCGGCCCAGACACTGGGCAGCACGCAGCAGACCATCGCGGTCTTGGGGTCCAGCAGCCAGCGGTACGGATCACGCATGGTATGGAAAAAGCGCGCGTACCAGGGCGCATCGACGCGCGGATCGGTGAAGATCGGCAGCGCAAAGGTGAAGATGTAATAAAACAGCAGGCAGCCGGCCGCAAAGCAAAGCGCACCCGCGAAACGGTTCCCGTGCAGAAACAGCCTCTGAGCAAAAAAATACAGTATCAGGAAAAACAACGCCGCCAGAGCGATGATGCCGATGGCGGGAATCTTCATCAGTACCGCATTAAGCACCCCGAACTCCGAAGGCTCGTAGAAAGACCGCCAGAGGTAAACCACCACCAGGCCGGTGATCACCGCCGGCAAATAAAATACCGTACGGAAAAAAATCTTTCCGTATGGGATTTCCTGCAGCAGCACCGCCAGGATGACCGGCGGCAGGAAAGTCATGGAAATCACCAGGAAACAGTATTTCAAAGAATTATACACCGTCGTCCACCATTCGGCATCCCAGAGCACATTGCCGAAATTATCCAGCCAGACCCATTCCGAGCCGCCCATAATGCGGTAATTCTGGAACGCCATCATGGAGCCCATGATCAGCGGGATATAGCGCCAGACCAGAATCGATAGCAGCGCCGGCAGCAGAAGGATGTAGGCCCATTTGTATTTGCGGAAGCCCCAGGTCAGCTGTTCCACCCCTATCGTCTTGGGCGGCGCAAAAGCTTTGAAGATGCGCCGGAAGACGAGTGAAAACGTGATTATGATGGCAATCAGCAACACCACCGCGCTGATTCGCCGCAGCATCTTCTCCTGCGGTGACAATATCCCCAGCATCTTCTCGTTGGATTCTTTCACCCCTTCTTCAAGGAGATTCTTCAGAATGCTGTGGCGCAGCTGCAGCTGCCGCCGCTGCTCGCGGCATTCCTCGACTTTCTCCGGAGAGGCCCCCTGGGCCTGCAGTTCCTCGGGGGTGATATAGCGATACTGCTCCGCCTTCTCGTACAACTCAGCCGAATACAGCGGAATCGCACCCTCGCCGCGGGCCATGGCCAGATTCTCAGCCGCATTCATGGGACGGGTCATTTCAACATAAACCAGCTGGCAGTTCCGCCCATACGGCTCGGGCTTGCCGGTCTCAATGGAGATATTGTAGGTCTCTTCCCAGCCCGGCGGTGCCAGACGGATGAGGTCCTCATAGCCGAAACGGCGCAAATAACGCGGGTTGACAAAATTTCCCATTCCGCCTTCGACCATGACTTGGGTGTGGATTCTGGCCGCGTCTTCACTGGGAAAGAAAGTGATATACTCCCAGGCGGCGTCGCGGACGACCGGGTTGTCACAGCCGGCAAAGATGCCTTGCATGCCGCAGTTGATTTCGCTGCCCCGGGTGCGCTTGCCATCCTTGCCCGGGTATCCCAGGGGCACCGGCACCATCCCCACCAAATCCGGATTGATGGTCGCGAACATCCGTTCATCAAGATACGAGGGCATGAATGCGATCTGACCCAATTCCCATTTCTGATAGCCCTGTGCCTCTTTCATGGCATAGCCGTAGCGGGTCACGTTGTTGTGGTCAATCCAGCGTTCAGTAGTCAGGCGCAGATAAAAATCCAATGCCACTGCTGCTTCATCGCTGTCGAAAATGGCCGACCATTCATCCTTTTCTTCATCATAATGCATGGCATCACCGCCGGCCGACCAGAGAAAAGGTATCCAGTACCAGCTCTCCTGCTGTCCCGCCCCCAGACGCACACCGTAGGTGCCCTGCTCAGGATTGGTCACCCGCTTGCAGTAGCTCAGGAAGTCCTCCCAGGTCCAGTTATTGTCAGGGTAGGGGATGCCGTAGCTGTTCAGCAGGTCCTTGCGGTAGAACATCACCCGCCCGGACAGCCCCCGCCGCGGAAAAGCCCAGATATGCTCAGTCTCAGAACCGATCTTGCGGCGTTTGATCACCGGCAGGATTTTTTCATGGAGCATAAATTCCCGCTCCTGATCGCTCAGGCCGGTATAATAATTGTCCTCAGGCTTATCCAGCGGGTACAGGAATCCCTCCTGGATATAAGTGTCAGACTGCCGGAAATTGACG
Organism: Lentisphaerota bacterium; assembly: GCA_012800565.1. GTDB lineage: Bacteria > Verrucomicrobiota > Lentisphaeria > Oligosphaerales > Oligosphaeraceae > JAAZIZ01. The sequence goes on along the minus strand of JAAZIZ010000077.1, from coordinate 10,088 downwards.
TAGATCACATCGGGGGAGACACCGCCGGCGATGGCCATCAGCGGGCCGGAGTCCATGCTCATGCCTTCGACCGTAATGCCGGCAAAACGCTTCAGGATAATCTCAACATCCTCCTTGCGCCAGCTGAAATTACCGTATTTGCCGGGATCAGCCTCATACTTCGCCCGGTACTTCCGCTCCAGAATATCCGGAAAACGGCGGACGAATTCCTTGAGCACCGCACAATCCGCCAGGCTGTTGACATCAGTCCTGGTGGGGTCCGGCACGGACCAGCAGGTCACGGTGATCAGGGTCTTGCCCTCCGGCGTACGCTCAACGCTGCCCGCCCGGACAACTGCACACAACAGCAGGAGCATCAGTACGAGAAAATTGCGGTGCTGCAAACAAAACATGTTTTCCCCCAATAGGTTGAAATTATTCATGGACGTGCTTTCAGCCCGGCGGAGGCTGTCTCCTAACTCTGCCGGGGTTGCTGGGCCAGGGCGGCATTGCTGTAACGCAGGTCGTGGCTGACTTCCTGCCCCAGCCAAGGCGGCAGGGGAAAGATGGTGTCTTCACTGGGCAGTTCGATCTCGGCCGTATACAGGCCCTGATTCCGGCCGCTGTACTCGTCGATTTCCCAGGTGAAATCACCGTACTGCAGGTAGTAGCGCGTTTTCTCCACCAGGCGGGTGCCACAGAATTCGCGCAGAAGCTCCTCGCCCTTCGAGTAGGGAATCGGGAATTCAAATTCTCTCCGGGTGATGCCTTCAGCTTCGCCTTTGATAGTCAGCAGCGCCCTATCATCAATCAACCGCACCCGCAGCTGGAAATCTTCGCCTTGGGTGAAGTATCCCTGCCGGATTGGATGCCCTGGCCCGCAGTTCTGCCGCCAGGAGGAATCCGCCAGCAGGTATTTCCGTTCTATCTCCAGCTTCATAGGCTTGGTTTCCAGAGTAAATTCAGCGCAGCTTCAAGATGACCAGCAGCAAGAGCGGCATCAGCATCGCCTGCAGCAGCATGAAGCGGATCACCACTTGCGTGTCTGACCAGGATAAATTCTTCCGGCAGTGGTCGTGCATCGGGCAGCGGAACCGGTGCAGCTTCTGCACCAGGGGCAGCTGCCGGGCGGCCTCCTCGTCACTGGCAAAACGCTCCGGATGGATGGGGTTGGGGATGTTCCGCAGGGGCGGGCGCACATCATAGCCGCACTTGCGCAGCAGCCGGAAGACCACCAGTTTCACCAAGCCCGCACCGCCATTGATAAACAAAATCGTGGCTACCGCCAGATACAAAAAAGGATTTCCGGCCACCAGTACTGCGATGCCCAGCAGCAATCCCAAAAAGCGTGAACCGGCATCGCCCATCATCACCGCGCTGGGTCCGGCGTTGTGCCAGATATAACCGGCCAGACTCCCGACCGCAGTGAAAATCATAATCGCATAATACGCGCCCTCGGGTTCGTGTGGGATCAGCAGATAATTGGCGATTTTTACGTGTCCCAGCACGCCATAGAGGAAGGCTCCCATGCCAAACAGGGCCAGCAGAGTCAGCGAGCCGGCCAGAGCATCCACACCATCGCTGCAGTTCACCACATTTATGCTCAGCCACAGCAAAGCAGTCGCCAGGGGCAAATACAGCCAGGCAGGCAACAGGAATGCCCCGCCCGGCAGATTGCCCTTGATTAGCGGCAGCCAGACCTTCATTGCGCCACCGCCGCTGAGTATCAGCACCACCGCCAGGCAGATGCCGGCATCCCAGAGACCTTTCTTGCATTCCCCCCAGCTGCCCCGGCTGGCATCATCAAAATACCCGGTCAGCATGCTGACCACCAGGCAGGCGGCAATGCACCATAATTTCCAGGATGCGGGCAGTACCAGTGCCAGGCAAAACAGGAAAACCAGGACAAAAATAATGCCTGCGCCGGTGGGCTTGCCTTTCGCCCGGTCAGAACCGGCGACAAAATTCTTTCCCCGGTCCTGGGGCAGCAGATGCCAGAGCCGGGGCAGCAGCCAGACCGTCAGCGCAGCGCTCAGGCAAGCCCCGAGGCAGATCAAGGTCAGGTGTGATCCCAATAACCGGAAAGGCCCCCATACGGACTGTAAATACGGTGCTAAATAAGGTAACATATTTCTTGTGTACTGACAGAAAAAATTAAGTCCTTAGCCGCCGGGGCGGGCTCATTTGGCGAAACGCACTACCATCTGGAATTCCGAGTGCTCAGCTGAGGTGGTGGTGATGGTATGATGCAAATCAGCCGCGAAAGCCAGAAAATCGCCTTTGTGCAATTCTGCAGTATTCTTCCCGGCCGTGACCTTGATGCTGCCTTTCAGTACTGCGATCAGTTCCTCGGTTCCGGCTTGATGCGGGGGAGATTTGTGTACGCAGTGCGGTTCCTGGGTCACGTGGTAGAATTCCAGATCGTCAGCCATGCTGATGGGCGAGATAGCCCGGAACACGGTTCCGCATTCCGGCACTGCCACCGACGTGATCTGATTGCCGCGGTTTACTTCAAAATGCCGCTCTTCTTCTGTCGGGTCCTGGAGCAGCTCATCGACCTCAAGACGCAACGCATGCGCAATCTGCCAGAGTTTGCCGACAGTGGGATTCACTTTGCCGGTCTCAATCTGAGAAAGCAGTGCCTTGGAAACTCCGCTCCGTTGTGACAGCTGTTCCAATGACAGCTGCTGACGCTTGCGCGCCAGATGGATGTTGGCAGCATAATCGGGCAGCGGGGGAATTTCCGGAAGCTGATTCATAGGCATTGCTCAAGTACAGGGTTCCTGCAGGACGCATACATCTGAAACTGAAAGCATAATATAATATCGTTTGACCAATCTGCCAAGGCCAAGCACAGCGCTGCTTGCACAGCAGCACTGTAATGCGTCAGTTTTCTCCTGACGTTGCCCTGTCGCGGATGTAATGGAATTCCGGTATGCGCCGGAGGCGCGTACCGGAGCGCCAGAGGCGCAGTACAGAGGTTATCTGGGGTTCACAGCACGCAGGTGCTGTGAACCCCCGGCCGGAGCCAGACCCCCACCATCCCCCGCGCCGGAGGCGCGGCACTACCCCGTCGCCGGTATGCGCCGCCTTTCCCATTGTCCCATCCCTACGTCCCCTACGTCCCATACGTCCCATACCATCCCCCAGAGTCTTGAAAAAAGACATTACAGCAGCACTGCCAGGCCAGGAAATGCCAGGTCCAAGCCGGCCGTGGCTGCGGGATCATTTAAGAAAGCGGTCTGCCAGTTCCAGGTAATGCTGCCAGTCTTCTCCGGTCTGATCATGCTTCCCGGCCCGGAGATGATAGCTGACCAGGCCGCTCAACCGTCCGCCGGGTGCCGGCATCTGCGTCGGACTGTATGAGTCTGCGCCAAACAGTCGATACACTTCGCCGGCATAAGCGCCGGACAGGAATTCACCCCGGGGATCAGCCCAGAGGTCCTCGCTGGCGCTGGCGATGCAGACTGCCCGTGGCGCCTGCAATGAAATCAGGAAATTCTGATCAAAAGGCAGCTCTGCTTCACGCCGGGCGTACTGCGCGAACGAAGTCACGAACCAATGCGGGAAGACGTTTACAATAACCTCCAGATTCTCGCCGAAATAGCGCTTGGACAGCGCCGCGCCGCAGCACCCGGAATCATTGGAGATCACCAGCCGGAAGCGAGGGTCCTGCGCACCCGCCCACAGCGCAGTCTTGCCCAGCCGCGAATGGCCATGCACCGCCACCCGGCGGGCGTCGATCCCGGGCTCAGCCTCCAGGCAATCCAGAGCCCGGCTCAGGCCCCAGGCCCAGACCCCGATGGCAGTATGCTTGGCCCGTACCTCGGGACTGTCCGGTTGAGCATAAAACAGCGACAGCGCACTGCGCTGCCAGCCGTCAACGTGGTCCGGGAAAAAATCGTGATAGCAGAGCGTGGCTGCCGCGTAGCCGCGTTTCAGCACCTCGGGGAACTGCCAGCGCTCGGCCTGCAGTCCGCGTTTGTCCTCGCCGAGGTCCTGGTTGCCGGGATAATTCTGTCCGGTGATGCGCACATCTTTTTCGCTGCTGGTCACGTGGTTGCCCTTGAAGCACAGTCCCAGGAAGACCGGCACTGGCGCAGTCGCCTGGTTGGGCAGATAGAGCAGCATTTCCGCGCTGTGGGTCTTGCCATCGGCCATCTCGAACCGCAGCCGGATTTCCTTTCTGGTAGCCAGTCCCATATATGCGTCGGATTTGCAGGAAAGCAACTGAAACGAGCAACTGTCCGGGCGCGGCAGACTTGCGCCATAGACCTCCCGGCGAAACAGCTCCAATATCCGCGGACGCTGAAAATTCACCCACTCGGCCGCATCGCGAACCGTACTGCCGTCAGCCTTTTGCAAAGGCGACGGGATAACGTACTGCGGAACTTTCGACTCATCATAATTGACTGCTTGCAGCATTTCTTCGCGTGAACGCATACAGTGATTCCTTTTTTCCGATTTGGCCGGCGGTATTCCTGCAGCCGCATCTCCCCGGCATCTACGCATTGCGACCCCTTGCTTGTCCGCTGCTGATATAATATCCCGCAAAAGACCATTCGTCAAATCAGCCGGCCATTAATACCCCCAGAAAGCAGCACGGAAACCAGCGCTGGAAATTGCCCGGCACCCATACCCGCCAAACTGCCCAAAAAGCATCATTTCCATGCTTTCCACTTGACTTTTTCGCCAGAAGTGACATATTTTAAGACTGCCGGGCCCATAGCTCAGTCGGTTAGAGCAGGTGACTCATAATCACCGGGTCGCTGGTTCAAGTCCAGCTGGGCCCACCAAATTTTAAGCCTCTAATCTTTAACGGATTAGAGGCTTTTTTATAGCCGGTGGCTGATTGCTGTCTTCGCCTGTTTTCGCACTGTATAATACCTAAAAGAGGGAATAAAGGGGGATTGCGGGAAGCGTCATGAAAGAAAGGACAAAAGGGAACTGAATTTTGCCTGCTGCAAAATCCAGTCCCGTTTTCACAAAATCTTTAGCCTGAACGCGGTATGGTATAAGTTCCTTGTATCAATGACTTATGACTTAGAGCTCTCTGTTTTTCAGATAATCATCAAATTCCTGTTTGATTTTATTGATCTGCGAATAAGTTAGTTCACTTACTGAGGAAACGTTATTCTCTCGACAAATGTCCTGGACAATTTTATTCATTCTCAGAACAATGCTGCTGTTAATCATCTTGATCTGTCCCTCTGTTGCTTTCTGCTCCTTTTAAATTCCTGTTGTTTTTTCTGGTTGGATAAAGGTGTCTCTTTTTGGGAGGGCGCACACGGAATCAGCCTTACCCCAACTTTCGCACGAAAAAAGTTTTTTCGTGCGAAAGTTGGGGTAGGTTACCATAATATAAGGCAAAAAAGAGGATTGAAACATTATACAATCCCTTAACAACTAACAACAAAAAACATGTGTTTTATTTGGAAATTTATGGATACCTAAAATGAAAGGTACGGGTTAACTCCCATCACCAGATTTTGCACATTCCCACTTTTCGTTCTGCATTACAGTCCCTTCTAACAAATACTCAGTTGGCAAAAATCACCATGACCGGTTCGCTCGCGTTGACAAAAATCCAGTAGTAGCAGCCTGCTTTCAGGGTGCCTCCCGAAACTACAAACTGGTATGTGCTGTCATGCAAATGCCATGCCCGGCTGACAATACCCTCTGCTGCTGGTATCGCGCAGTCACTCGGTGGACTGACGAGATTCCATCCTGGTTGAAGCAACATAACAGCATCCGCTCTGATCCCGGTGACGGAAATGGTTCTGTCTTGATCATGGCTATAGACAAAGTAACCAATTTCAGGACGTAACGGTTCATTTTCCGGCCAAATCTTATAAATGCCATTTCTCCAATGCCAAAGAACTTTCTGGTCGTCAGAGGAATGAATGAGACTGTCAAACAACTCCCTTTCGGATTGTGTGGACATGACCGGACAACCAATAAAATTCCATCCGTTCTTCAAGGTGATGGTCGCTTCAGTTATGGGAGCATAGGCTATTTCATAGACCGAACCGCCAGTGACTGTTACCGACGACGTTACCCGCATGTCAATGGAATAGCCAACGGGTTGTTCGTCGATAATCTGTTGCAGATAAAGCTGCCGTTCCGGCAGTGCGGCGCTGATGTCCCAGCCCAAGAGGCCCGGCTCAGCGATTACGAGTCGCCAGCGGGTGATGCCGTTTTCGCCAGAGAACGGCCTGAAATCGCGTGATAGATGACGATTGCCGGAAGCAGACATGGGTAAGCTGCAAAGACTTGTACCTTGCCCGGGAATGGCCGCGATATCAAAGGCATCCTCTTCCAGAGCTGCCGTCTCGGTTTCTCCGAAGACAAGGGTAATTGGATTTTCCATATTGTCAGGAGTGACGGTCAGCCACATCACCGTGCCATCGGTAATCGCAAAGGTCACGCCTTCGGTGAAAGCCAGGGTGTAATTGGCGGCCAGGAAGGCGCCATTGTCGGCCAAACCCAGATTGCCTTGGGTAATCTTATACGTTCCGACGGCTTCGCCTTCAGTACGGGCCAATGCGCCGGTGCACGATGGCGTTTCACTTTCAACAGCGCCGTCATATTCGTAAGCAAACACCGGATCAGCCGTTCCAAATACCTTCGATTGTCCAGCCGCAGGGGTGACCGCAAGGGGTCTGGTTTGGACAACCAACTCTTGTTCCACAGCTGCTGCGGCATTCCAGTTGCCGTCTCCGGGCTGCGAGGCGGTGATGGTGGCTGTGCCTGCGCCGCGGATGGTTGCCGTCCACGCATCGCCGTCAGCCTGGGTCACGGTTACCACGGCCTCGTTGTTGCTGGCCAGTGTAACCGGCAGGCCGGATGAGGCGGTTGCAGAAACCGAGAATGGATTATCGCCGTACATCTTGACTGGCAGTGGGTCAAACACGACCATCTGGTCGTGTTTGAGAACGTCGAAAGTGGTGCTCTCGCCGATGTGTCCAGCGCCGTCGTCAGCCGTCAAGGCCACGCCGGTGCCAGCGGCATTGACGGTGACGTCTCCAAACCAGCGACCATTCAGCAGGTTGATAGTCTCGGGCATCAGCGGCAAGGCACCATTGTCTCCCATTGCAGTCAGATTGACTTCCGCTGCGTAAGTCGCTATCCATCCACCAGCCGCATTGCAGGCTACCAGTTCAACGGCGAAAGGCACGCCGGCTGTCTGCGGGGAGGCAATAGCAGCCCACGCAAAATGGTCAACGGTTGCTTCCTCCCCGGTTGCGCCAAATCCGACAACGTCGAAGTCAAACGGGTCTTCATCGGTATCGTTGTTGGCAATGTGGACGACTGCAATTCGTGAACCCAACCCTCCGGCTGTAAACGTCACTGTGAACGTTACCTTCCCGCCGGCAACCAGAGTTGCTGATGTTGGCTGAGCTACGGTGAAGTCATCTGCGTGGATACCATCGATGCTCACCACAAGCCCTTGTAGATCTTCCGTGCCATAGTTGGCGATTGTGAACGTCTGCGTAGAACTCTCCCCACCCGGCACCACGTATCCGAAATCAATGGCCGCTGCCTGTTCATCCATGATTTGTTCCGCCGCCGTTGTTTCGCCATTGTGAACAGCGATTTCAGGGCCATCGAAAAATTCGTCAGCACCAATATCAACCGCCGACCCAGCAATTCTGGCCTCACCGTCAATATCGACCGCATCCTGAGCAACAACCGAATTGTCGCCCGCATCCCGGCACGGTGAGTTTGGCAACAGGTGAAAATCTCCTCCGGCGGGATAGGCGAGAAACGGGTCTTCAGACAAGCTATTCGCGTCCTGACCGGAAAAGGTCTGCCACTGCGCCAGGTTGTCGGTATTAGCCCATAAAGGACCGATCGTCGCGCCGTCATCCGCAAATAATAGGTTGTGGTCACCGGAGTATGACGTTCGATCAAGCCAATGTAACTCGTAGATTTGCACGCAGGCACGCCCCACCCCGCTTACCATAAGGATGTTATTTCGGCAGTCAAGACTCGTATCGTAGTAGGATGCACTTATCCATACCGCATTGCCTGAACTGGAAACTACGGTTGAGTTCATGAGAACCACGCCATCGGTCTCCGATATATCAATCCCTGTGCCGTGCCCCGAAACAATGCAGTTCTCAATGATCGTCTGGTCGGCGTAAGCGAGTTCTATACCTTTCATTTGGGCATTTAGAACAGAGCATCCGTGAAGGTGCGCATTGTCAGCATTTACCAAAACACCGTCGCGATTTATTCCAGCTGCATCGAAGTCGAGAGATCTCAACTCGACATGATCGGCGTGGTCCAGGCGAATGATTTCCGACTGGGTACCCGTGCATTGGATAACCGTTCGCTGCCCCACGCGAGCATTTGTCGCGCCCTGAACGATTACGGGATTCCCCTCGGCTCCTCCGTCTGAAGAACCAATCCACAGTGTATCAGTGAGATCATATCTACCTCGATCCAATAGAACGGTGTCTCCTGGTTCGAGGTCATAAGTATCGAACACAGCTTGCGGATCAATCATGGGGCGATCAGGGGTGACTCCAAGGTTCTCTGAATGACCAGCCGCAGAGCAATACATGTCGCCGGCTGTATCTCCATCGTTAACGTAAAAGGTAAACGGTGTTCCGTGATTTCGAAGTGCGAACAAGTTGTCTGATACGTCCGACACACTGGGATCGCTGTCTAAGGAAATCCGCCATAGGACGACTGGCGAATCAATTGGGACTGCACTGGTGTCCCAAAGGAAGAAACCCGCAGACAGCGGCACAGCTTCTGCCAATGTTTCCCAGGTACGTCCTGCATCGGTAGAGTATTCAATGTGTGCATTTTCTTCTGCTGAAATTCCCCCGTAAATCCACCTCAGTGTTACTTTGCCCCTTACATTGCCGGACGAGTTGCTGGTGGTGTTGATAAAGGGAGTCCCGGTACTCTTGGAAGCTTGCTCAGTGCCGCCATACGCACCGACATTCGCACGACCACCATTGGGGGACGGCTCATCCGCAAAACTGGAGGCCGGGTTCCCCAGATCAATGCACGGGCTTCGTTCCGCGTCAACGACCCATATTCCTCCCTTAGTAAATCGGCCTGCTGGACTCCGCAAGTGGAAGTCGTCCAGATCGATGTCGGCGAATAGCGGGTCAGCGGAGATGCTATTGATGTCGTTTCCGGTAAGCGTTCGCCAATCGTCCAGCGTGGTAGCGACTACACCCTCATATGCTTCGGCTACCGTTGCACCGTTCACGGCATGGAAGCAGTTGTAGTCAGCACTGTAGCCATAGGATGGAGGCAGATATTGGTAATAGCACGTTGCCACTGGGCCTGACGCCACAACGATATTGTTGATGAGAGAAATGTCGCCGTAGATTCCCCCCTTGGTGATCTGTTCGTTATTGTTAAAGGCAATGGTATTATTCCGAAGAATGCTCGTCCCGAACCCGTTGAGATCAATTCCACCCCAGCCAAATCCTTGGGAGCCAAAACCATTCCATGCGACAACCGTGTTCTCAACTGTAAGTGGCGTACTCCAACTACATGAAACACCAGAGTTACCGTTTCGGATCAGCCGAGAGAGTACGATCTTGGTGCCTGCCGAATCTCCTGAACTGCCGCCGTCACTTTCGATGCTTATGCCGTGACCTCCATTATCTGAGCACTCAACGTTTGTCAGTAACGTGTTATCTGAGTCGTTTTTTATACTGATTCCGCTATAGGCCATTCCGACAATGCTTATATGGTCAATGACGCATTGGTCAGAATTACGAAGTGAGATTCCCACCAAACCGTTCATCAGAGTCAGATTCTGGATCCTCAGAGCGTTAACTCCTATAATCTCAAGGATGGTCTTGGTGGGAATGCCGTTAAAGACGACGCCAGTTGCAGCTCCGAGGAGGGTAATACCGGTTTTGTCCCCCGAGTTTATCACAATTCCCGTACTCAAGTCGTAGGTCCCCGTATCAATGTGAAGTACATCACCAGGTCCGAAGTTGTACGTATCCAGCACGGCCTGCACGCTCGCCATGGGGGTCGCAGGACTCAAGCCGTCATTGGAGTCGTCGCCGATGGCTGTGCACCATTCGTCGTTCACCGTTGAGGCGTCGTTCACGTAGAACTGCATCACC